>JBNLAC010000012.1:0-45983 GCA_050301935.1 Methylophilaceae bacterium
CCACCGATCCGACAAACCACCCATCAGCGGCGCAAATCCCAGCCCGATAAAGGTGCTCGCACTCAGTCCTAATCCGGTGATCGTGGTGATGCCCACAACACGGCCGTTTATCACCACCTCATCCCCTAACATCTGCAACAAAAACAGGCTTACCATCCTCACTTTTCACAACAATATCGCGCACATCGTTTAAGTTTTGGATTGCGCCTTCGGAGCGGACTAACAATGCGTCTTCATTATCGCTCAAGCGCCCTGCGCCATCATTACGGTTATTCTCAGTTATGGCATCACGCAACATATTTAAACTAATGCCTCGTGCATACATGCGCGCATTATCAGGCACTATTTCAAAGGTGCGCACTAAACCACCCAAGGCATTCACATCTGCCACACCTGGTACGGTTCTTAATTGCGGGCGGATGACCCAATCAAGCAAATTACGCTTTTCTTCAAGGTCAAGTGTTTCAGATTCAACGGTAAACATGAACATCTCGCCCAATGGTGTGGTCATCGGCGCTATACCACCTGAAATATTACTAGGCAGATTACCCCAAACGTTACTCAAACGCTCACTTACTTGCTGACGCGCCCAGTAAATATCTGTGCCATCTTCAAAGTCAACCGTAATATCAGTGAGTGCGTATTTGGCCACTGAGCGCAAACCTGATTGTTTAGGAATACCCAGCATTTCTACTTCAATTGGTGCTGTAATGCGAGTCTCTACTTCTTCTGGGGTCATCCCTGGAGATTTCACGATTACTTTAACCTGTGTTGACGAAACATCTGGGAAAGCATCAATGGGTAGTTGCTGATAAGCCAAATAACCTGCGATGCTAAGCAGTATCGCTAAAATCAGCACCATAATGCGTTGGCGTAAGGAGAATTCAACAATGAAATTAAGCATTATTCACCACCCAACCCTAACCAACTACCTTTGAGCGCTGCTAGTCCAGTGATGGCTATCTCATCAGAAGCACGCAGTGCACCTTTAACCAATGCATATTGCTTATCTTCATTTAATAAAGTCACTGGAATAATTTCAAAGCCTTGACTAGTACGCTTAAAAACGAAGTTTTTTTGTCCATTACGGACTAAGGCAGTTTTGGGGATTTGGATACTGTCACTATCCGTTTTGATTGTCATTGCTACTTCAACAAATTGGCCTAGTGATAGCTTGTCTACACCCTGATTAATTTCAACGCGCACTTGCAACGTTTGCGTTGCTTTATCAACGCTACGCAGGATAGCGATAACTTGACCACTAACCCCTATGTTGGGTATTTCTACTTTCAAGCCTTTTTGAATTTTGGCAGCATCTTCAATTGGTATGTTCATCTCCAACCACAATGGATTTAGCTGAGCAATTTGATACAGTGGCATCCCACTATCGAGACGGTCACCCACTTTGGCATATTGCGCAATGACTTGCCCTTTCATCGGTGCAACAATGCTAATCTTGCTTTGCATGTTGTTGCTATTGCTCAAACGATTAATCGTTGCATCACTCATTCCCGCCAAACGTAACGATTGCTTCTTTTGCATCACCTCGGTTTGAAGTGCTTCTTGCGCACTTTTAGATTCAATATAGCGCCTGTTTGGGATAATGCCTTCTTCAGCTAAACTTTTATCGCGTGTAGTTGTTTGTATTGCCAAAGCCAGTTTGGTTTTTGCTTGCAGATACTCGCCTTGCAAGCCAATCAATTCACTACTACTTATCTCCGCTAACACCTCTCCCTTTTCAATATCCTGACCTGTAGCAACTCGCAAAGCACTAATTAATCCATGTTGCGGCATACTCACTATTTGTGTTTGATCGTTTGGCAGTGTTACTTCAGCGCTATATTGACGCATATAGTGGCCAGCACCCTCATTCACTTGCTTTGTTGTTACTTGCATTTGTTTGATTTGCGCATTGCTTAAAATTAATGATTCAGCAAACCCAGTTAACGGTAATAGCAATACAATGCTGATAATGCTTGTTAATTTATTCATGGTAAAACTCCTACAGCTTGGTTATATCTGGCAATATTCCATTGATGTTGTATTTGCACTGCACGATATTTGCGCTCTGCGTCAAATGTTTGGCTTTTAATTCTAATTAGCGTAGCAAGGTCATGTTCTCCGAGCGCATAGGCTTTTTCTGCAAGCCGCAAACTCTCACTGGCTATTTCCCAGTGCTGTTTGGCTAGTGCTTGCTCATCTTCACTTACTTCGAGGTTATGTTCGGCCTCATGTAGTGCCGCCTCTAATACTCTTTTAAGCTCTTCACGCTCTGATAGCGCCTGGCCCAAACTCATTTCCGAAGCAGCAGCAATCGGTGTGGTTCTTGCTGGTGTGGCAAAAGGTATTCGAATACTGAGCCCCATGCTTTGGTTATATTGCGTATCAAATGCGCCCTGGGAATTTCTCGCATTGATTAAAACTTGTATGTTTTCTTTTTTCTCAATATTGGCAAGATTGCGTTGCTCTTCTGCATATTGGACCTTAGCAAGGACAGCAAGCCAAACAGGTGATTGTTCATAGTTATCCAATGAAGACTTTTCTTCACTAAAATCCTGAGGAATCTGATTTAAACCTGTCACCAATTTATAGCGAAACCTCGCGTGCATTAGCTCTGCATGTGCCAGTAGTTTATTTTTAGATGCTTCTAGCGTCTCTTGCTGGGCTAGTAACAAATCCGTTTTTGCTGCTTCACCAGCCTGAAAACTTTTATTTACTTTTTCTTCTAGAGCCAATGCACTTTGATACTTAGCCTCAGTCAAGGCAAGCTCATTTTCATTAAATGCAATACCCCAAACAGCTTCTCGCAACAAACCGGCGGTTTGTATGGCTAGCGCAGATTGACTAGCCTCTAAATTCAAAGCACTCAGCTCAGCAACCTTCTCTCTCGCCTCACGCTGGTTTGGCAACCAAAGAGGCAGTTCTAGTGTCGCTTGATAATCACGCTCATTTCGGCCACTACCTATACGGTCATTCTGATGATACAGCGTGATAGCAGGTGCATTTGGCAACCAACTGTCTGCAAGCGCCTGCTTTGCCGACACACCAAACTGCTGTGAATTAAGATTAGCTTGCTGCGGTTGATGTTTAACCGTTTCGTTTAATACATCTTTCAAACTCAGTGAAGAGTTGATATGCAGTATATCTTTATGCAGATCATCTTCTGCAGCAATGCCAGTACTCGTAGTAAAAATGAAAGGCATTATCCAAATGCTAAATAGCAAGGAAGATAGTTTCATTGAACACTCCTAAAAACTATAGAACAGGTGCCGGCGGCACCAATTAAAAATTAGTTTTAGGCGTGCGGAGGCGCGTGTGACAACGGCCGATGATAAGAAAATGCTTGTTTATTTTGAAAAACGGATGCGGGTCTAACAAACCATGTAACAAAAATAAATGCAATGAAGCCAAACAAAACTATGCTAAAACTGATTACATCTATTGCTTCTTGATTTAAGATTGCCTGATCAACATTCACCATGGTCGAATCCAAACTACGATCAACAAGATGTGTATGATGTGTATCGGCCTCAACCTGAACAGGTAAATATGTTGAAAGCTTATTAGTATCTAACGTGTGTAGATGTAACACCTGAGAACCAACAGTCTCATGTGCTTGATCACCGTTATAATGAACGTGCAGAAATGGCGATAGCAACTGCATGACTCCCAAGCAGAGAATCAGTGCAAAAGTAAAGCGTTTTGTCATAACGGAAATCATGCAATCAATTTACCAAATAACCTTGCTACATACAATCCAAATAACAGTCTAGATATAGTTATTACGTCAAATGACGTAAAAAATTAACTGTCAAATTGACGCCGATGACGCGCAATCAGTTCCTTAAGTTAGTCTTCGCAACAGATTCTCATGTAAAATCTTACCTTTTAGCTTACGTGCAACGATAACAATGGCATTAACTTTTCAACAAATCATTTTAAACTTGCAATCTTATTGGGATAAACAAGGCTGTACCTTACTGCAACCATACGACATGGAAGTTGGCGCTGGTACCAGCCACACAGCGACATTTCTGCGGGCACTAGGGCCAGAGCCATGGAAAGCAGCCTATGTGCAACCTAGCCGCCGTCCTAGCGATGGTCGCTATGGTGAAAACCCAAACCGCTTACAACACTATTACCAGTTTCAAGTTGTATTAAAGCCAGCACCTTCCAACATTATGGATTTGTATTTAGGTTCACTTGAAGCGTTAGGTTTTGACCTCAAACAAAACGATGTCCGCTTCGTAGAAGATGATTGGGAAAACCCAACACTTGGTGCCTGGGGTTTAGGTTGGGAAGTATGGCTAAATGGGATGGAAGTCACTCAGTTTACTTATTTCCAACAAGTGGGTGGCATTAACTGCAAACCTATTACGGGTGAAATCACTTACGGGTTAGAGCGGTTGGCGATGTATTTGCAAGGTGTGGAGAATGTGTATGATTTGGAATATTCTCCAGGCGTAAAATATGGTGACGTGTTTTTACAAAATGAAAAAGAACAATCAGCATACAATTTTGAACATTCAGATATTGATTTTTTGCTAACCGCATTTAACGCGCACGAAAAACAAGCGCAACATTTAATGAACGAAAAGCTTGCACTGCCTGCTTATGAGCAGGTACTAAAAGCAGCACACACATTCAATCTGCTCGATGCGCGTGGTGCTATTTCCGTTACCGAGCGTGCAGCTTATATTGGTCGTATTCGTAACTTAGCGCGTAGTGTAGCAGCGAGTTATCTTGATAGTCGTGCCCGCTTAGGCTTCCCTATGGCACCAAAAGAATGGGCTGAGGAAGTCCTTGCACAGTTACAGCAGCAACAAGAAAAGAACAGCAAAAAGGCAGCAGCATGAGTAATTTATTAGTCGAACTATTTGTAGAAGAACTGCCACCGAAGGCATTAAAAACATTAGATGTAGCATTTGCTCAAGTACTGGCTGAATCATTGCAATCGCAAGGTTTAAGCAATGCAAACAGCGTTTTAACACATTATGCAACCCCTCGTCGTCTAGCTGTACATTTAACAAACGTAATGTCAAAAGCGGCTGATGAAGAAGTCGCGCAAAAACTCATGCCAGTAAAAGTTGGTTTAGATGCACAAGGTAATGCAACACCCGCGTTAATGAAACGATTAGATGGAATGGGACTAGATGCAACTGCGGTAAGCAAGCTGCGCACAGAAAACGATGGTAAAACCGATAATCTGTTCATCGATATGACCAAAACGGGCGTGACACTTAATGAAGGGCTGCAAAAAGCAATCGAAGAAGCATTATCTAAACTGCCCATTCCAAAAGTGATGACCTATCAGATTAACGATGGTTGGGAAACTGTGAACTTTGTTCGTCCAGCACACGGTTTAGTTGCTTTGCACGATAACAACATTATCCCGATTAGTGTTTTAGGTCTTACAGCTGGCAATACCACAGCTGGACATCGTTTTGAATCACGTAAAGAAACCATCACGATTAAAAGTGCTGATACTTATGCTGAGCAACTGCGCACAGAAGGTGCTGTCATTGCCAATTTCAATGAGCGTAAAGAAAATATTGCAGCACAACTTAAAGCAGCCGCAGATAAAGAAGGTTTAACTGCAATTAATGATGATGATTTGCTAGATGAAGTAACTGCATTAGTTGAATTACCAAATGTTTTGGTAGGACAATTTGAAACGGCATTTTTAGAAGTACCGCAAGAGTGCTTGGTACTAACCATGAAGGCTAATCAAAAATACTTTCCACTACTAGATAGTCATGGAAAGCTGTCTAACAAGTTTCTAATTGTATCTAACATCAACCCAGAAGACCCAAGCGCAGTAATTGGTGGTAATGAGCGAGTAGTACGACCTCGTTTGGCAGACGCTAAATTCTTTTTTGACCAAGACCGCAAAAAAACACTAGAAAGCAGAATTTATAGTCTGAATAAGGTTGTATACCACAACAAGCTTGGCTCACAAGGTGAGCGTAACAATCGCGTTACCAAATTAGCAGGTGAGATCGCTGAGCAACTTGGTGGCACCGAACTTACTACAAAAGCAGTATTAGCTGCACGCTTATCAAAAGCAGACTTAGTCACAGACATGGTAGGCGAGTTTCCTGAGCTTCAAGGCATAATGGGACGCTATTATGCGCAACACGAGGGGATTGGCGATGAGGTCGCTTTCGCCATTGAAGATCACTATAAACCACGCTTTGCTGGCGATGACCTACCCCGTAGTGCAGTCGGTATTTGTGTTGCATTGGCCGATAAATTAGAAACGCTGGTCGGCTTATTTAGCATTGGAGAAAAGCCGACAGGTGATAAAGATCCATTTGCGTTACGTAGACAAGCGCTGGGTATTATCCGCATGCTAATTGATGCAAAATTACCGTTGAAATTTGACGTTTTAATTCAACTTGCGCTTTCACAATTTGACGCAGATAAAGACACATTAGCTGCTATTAAAGCTTTCTGTTATGACCGCTTAAGTGTCAGCTTAAGAGATCAAGGCGCAAGCGCACAAGAAGTAGATGCTGTTCTATCAGTTATACCAGACCTATTAAGTGAAGTTCCTCAACGTTTGGCTGCTGTACAAACATTTGCAACACTCCCAGAAGCACCAGCACTTGCTGCGGCTAACAAACGTGTTGGTAATATTTTGCGTAAAGTGGAAGGTGAGATCATATCTAAAGTCGATAGCAACTTACTGAAAGAACCGCAAGAAATTGCATTGGCAGAAGCACTAACTAAAATCAAACCAGAAGCGGACAAGTTATTTGAATCTGGTGACTATACAACCTCATTACAAAAACTTGCCGTCCTTAAACAGCCTGTTGATGCTTTTTTTGATAACGTAATGGTAAACGCAGAAGACCCTGCACTAAAAGCTAACCGTTTAGGTTTACTCGAAACGCTACACCAGACGATGAATCGTGTCGCAGATTTATCTAAACTAGCCAACTAAAAGTAAAGGCCTTAGATGAAGCTGGTAATCTTAGATAGAGATGGTGTGATTAATAAAGAGAGTGATCTCTTTATTAAAACCCCAGATGAATGGATTCCGATTCCTGGTAGTTTAGAGGCCATCGCGCTGCTCAACCAGCATGGATTTCACGTTGTGGTGGCAACGAATCAATCTGGTATTGCACGTGGTTTATTTGATATGGTTACGCTGAATACTATTCATGACAAAATGCAGCATGCTGTTGCACAGGTTGGCGGCCACATTGACGCTATTTTTTATTGCCCCCATGCCGCCAGTGACAATTGCGAATGCAGAAAGCCTAAGAGCAATATGATTACAGATATTGGCCATCGCTTTGCAGTTGATTTAAAAAAGGTACCTGCCATAGGAGATGCAATGCGTGACTTGCAGGCATTTGCAAAAGCGGGATGCCAACCAATGTTAGTTAAAACTGGAAAAGGGAAAGAAACGCTAGCGAAAGGTAACTTACCTGAGAACACACTCATCTTTAATAATTTGGCAGAGGCTGCTCATTATATTGTCAAAAAACATTAATCGCTGTTTTATATGATTTATCTACGCTCATTTATCTTTAATCTTGGCATGTGGATTTTTACCATCCCCTTCACCACTATCGGCTTACTGACTTTTCCGCTAGCACCAATGCAACGCTACCGCTTTCTGAGTCAATGGGCGCGTTGCATGCTATGGTGGTTGCGCATCAGCTGTGGTTTAAGCTTTGCTGTTAAAGGTCGCGAAAATATTCCGGATAGTCCAAGCATTATTCTTTGTAAGCACCAATCGGCTTGGGAGACATTAGCATTACAATTGATTTTTCCGCCACAAGTATGGGTACTCAAACGTTCACTATTATTGATTCCTTTCTTTGGTTGGGCACTGGCACTCACATCACCCATTGCGATCAACCGATCTGCTGGACGTGAAGCGCTAAAGCAACTGGTCAGTCTGGGTAAAGAGCGCTTGGCCAAAAATTTTTGGGTCGTCATTTTCCCCGAAGGTACTCGCACTTCGCCAGGTGAACGTGGCAAATATCATATTGGCGGTGCCTGGCTGGCAACACATACAAAAACGCAAGTGGTGCCTGTCGCGCATAATGCAGGGGAGTTTTGGCGTAAAAACTCCCTTCTAAAATACCCAGGCGTCATTCAAGTTAGCATTGGCAAGCCGATGCAAACTGATGGCGTAAAGGCTGATGTGCTAAACCAGCAAGTTGAGAACTGGATTGAGACTGAAATGGAATCATTCAGTCAATAAGTATCACATGGTGCAAAAATCTATTCAGCTTAATAATGGTGAGACGATTCCATATCAATTGGAACGTAGACCACGCCGCACGGTTGGACTTAAAATCACTGAAGCGGGCTTGATCGTTCATGCGCCCAAATATATTTTAGAGTTTCAATTAAAAAAACTGATCCAGGATAAATCTAACTGGATTATTAACAAGCTTGAAGCAAGAAAGAAATATGCAGTACCAGCTATGTCTTGGCAACATGGTGAGACCCTGCAATTATTGGGTAATACGATATCTTTAGAAGTAGTCTTTGATAGTAAAAACAAGAAACCAGTGTTTGAGCAAAACCGCTTAACCATTGCTTCACCTGAAGCAGGCAATCTAAACGTTATCAAACATAAAGTGACGCAGTGGTATAAAAAACAGGCGTTAACAGACTTTACTCGGCGCTTGGAATTATTGGCTACAAAATTAGGTGTACCGACTCCGCCACTTAAATTATCCAACGCTCAGTCTCGCTGGGGCAGCTGTAGTAGCCGAGGCGATATTCGCTTAAACTGGCGCTTGTTACAAGCACCACCACATATCATCAATTATGTGATTTGCCATGAACTTGCGCATTTAAAAGAGATGAATCACTCAGCGCGATTTTGGGCAGTTGTTGGCAGCATTTATCCAGATTATAAAAGTGCCGAAAAAGAGTTAAAGCAAATCAGCCATCAATTACATCGCATGTAATCAATTGACATAATGTAAAAGGGAGCTGTTGCTCCCTTTTGCTTACCACTGGTATTACATCAGTTTTTTCAAATCGCTGGCGATTTCTTCAGGCTTTTGACCATAACCCAAATAAAGTCTTACCTTACCCGTTTTATCGAATACATACATGCCGGCGCTATGATCAATATTATAGTCTGTGGGCGATTTGCCTGGCGTCTCTAGGTAATAAATCTTGAAGTTACCGAGTGTCTCAGCTGTTTCTTGTAGACTGCCTCTTAAACCAATAAATCGTTTATCAAATGAAGGCACGAATTGTGCAAGTACTTCTTGCGTGTCGCGCTTGGGGTCAACAGTGACAAACAACACCTGAACTTCATCGGCCTTATCCCCAAGTATTTTCATGGTGTTTTTTAGCTCAAGCATCGTTGTTGGGCAAACATCTGGACAGTGGGTAAAACCAAAAAATAAAACAACCACTTTCCCTTTAAAGTCGCTCATGGTGCGTAGCTGACCATTATGATCAGTTAATTTTAATGGTTTTGGAAAGTCAGCACCTGTAATATCCGTACCAACAAAACCACCTGAACTCGCAGCACCCTCTCCTGGTGATGCATTACATGCACTCAGAAAAGCAAAGCAAATCATCAAAAAAATGCTTCGAACTAGCTTAAACATAGAATAAACCTCATAAAAAAACAGATTTTAATTTTAACATGCTGAGAAAATTATAACCTTTAGTTTACAATAATGGTTTTGATATTATCTAGGGCAATTACATAATGGCAATACCAGGCTCAATGGCGGACCGTGACGGTCTTATTTGGTACGATGGCGAATTAGTAAACTGGCGTGATGCCACTACCCATGTACTAACACACACACTTCATTACGGTATGGGTGTATTTGAAGGAGTGCGCGCCTACAAAACAGATAAAGGCACTGCAATCTTCCGCTTGCAAGATCATACGGATAGGTTGTTCCGAAGTGCGCATATCTTAGGTATGAAAATGCCATTTGATAAAGCCACGATTTCAGAAGCGCAAAAAACGGCAGTACGTGAAAACAACCTTGAATCAGCTTATATTCGTCCGATGGCGTTTTATGGCGCTGAGGCAATGGGCATTTCTGCCAAAACACTATCCACACATGTTATCTGTGCAGCCTGGAGCTGGGGTGCTTACATGGGAGATGAAGCGATTACGAAAGGTATTCGTGTAAAAACATCTTCTTTCTCACGCCACCATGTCAACATCACTATGTGCAAGGCAAAAGCCAATGGTAACTATATGAATAGTATTCTTGCCCATCAAGAAGCCATTCAGGATGGCTACCATGAGGCATTACTGCTGGATGTTGATGGATTTGTTGCAGAGGGCTCTGGCGAGAACATTTTTATCGTACGTCGTGGCAAACTTTACACACCAGATTTAACTAGCGCACTAGAAGGCATTACGCGCGATACTATTGTCCAATTGGCAGGTGAAATTGGTTTAGAAGTAGTAGAAAAACGCATCACGCGCGATGAAGTGTATAGCGCTGATGAAGCCTTCTTCACCGGTACAGCAGCAGAAGTTACGCCTATTCGTGAATTAGACAACCGTGCTATCGGTAGCGGAACGCGTGGCCCGATTACAGAAAAATTGCAAAGCCTTTATTTTGATGTAGTGAAAGGCAAATCTGCCAAACATGCGGACTGGCTAACACTGGTTTAAAACCACACAATCATTTGCAGGAAAGATTGAATATGTCTGATGTTAAAGAATTTGAAGTAACAGCGAAAGACCTGCCCTTGCACTGTCCGACTAAAGAGGTCGCACTCTGGGCATCGCATCCGCGCGTATTTCTGGATATCGCGAAAACTGGAAAGGTCGCTTGTCCATACTGTGGAACAAAATTCAAACTTAAAGCGGGCGAAGTGGTTTCGCACCACTAAGCTGTCAGTATTTAACCATTATTCGTGGATTCAACACTATCGCAATTACAAGCAGGCAAGCTACAAGGCAGCAAACAACTGAAACTGTCTTGTGGTCTAACCACCTTCCCCTCAGCCATTTACGATCTAGCTGATACCCTTGAAATACTCGATTTAACAGGCAACGCTCTATCTACTTTGCCAGACGATTTAGACCGCTTTAAAAAGTTACGCATTTTATTCTGCTCATCAAATCAATTTACAGAGTTACCTGCGGTACTTGGCAAATGTGAAAGCCTGCGCATGATTGGCTTTAAAGCTAATCAAATAAGCCATATTCCAGAAGAAGCCATCCCGACAAAGCACTTACGATGGTTTATCGTGACTGATAACCGACTAAGCAAGTTACCAGATACATTGGGTGAGTGTACGCATTTACAAAAACTCATGTTAGCAGGCAACCAACTGAGTACATTACCGGAAAGCATGACAAACTGTGAGGCATTAGAACTGCTCAGAATTTCGGCAAACCAATTTAGCGAACTGCCTATGTGGCTATTTGATTTACCCAAACTCACCTGGCTTGCTTATGCTGGCAACCCTTTCTCCAATGCCATTGAACAAACGCAAATGCAAAAACTGCAAGCAACTGAGATTGACTGGTCAACCCTCAGCATTGGCAAGATATTAGGGCAAGGTGCTTCTGGCATTACCTATCAAGCAAATTGGCAAAATAATGGCAGCATTGAAACCGTTGCAGTTAAATTATTTAAAGCAGGACTCACCAGCGATGGACTGCCAAGCTGTGAAATGGATGCTAATATCAAAGCTGCTGAACACCCAAATTTAGTTGGTGTAAAAGGCGTTATCAGCAATCATCCAGAAGGCATACAAGGCTTGGTGATGCCACTACTTGATTCAGACTTAAGCATACTGGCTGATCCACCTAGCTTTGAAACATGCTCGCGTGATGTCTACCCAGCAAAAATCACATTGACGCCTGAACAAGCAAGTCATATTGCTGAAGGCGTAGCCAATGCCATGCAACACCTACATCAACAAGGACTCATGCACGGCGATCTCTACGCGCATAATATTTTATGGAGTGACAGCCAAGTCGTACTAAGTGATTTAGGCGGCGCATCTTTTTTACCATTGCATGACAAAAAAACGGCAGATGCACTGATGCAACTGGATAAACGCGCTTATCAGGTGCTACTTGATGAGTTAGCAACTATCACGATAGAAAGCGCTCGAGTATGACACACAAACGGCTTACCTATGCTCTACAGTCCATTCTTATTGTCGGCTTACTGGCTGAAATCTGGTCACAACAATGGTTTAATGCTGTTATTACCAGTGCCATCATTTTAATCACCTTCTCTCCGATGTTATTGGAGAAAAAGCTGCATGTTTATATTCCACCTGAATTTGTCCTGCTATCCATTGGTTTTGTCTTTGCATCGCTGTTTCTTGGCGAGGTTCATGGCTATTACACCCGCTACTGGTGGTGGGATATCGCGTTGCATACAGGCTCAGGCGTCTTGCTTGGTATTGTTGGCTTTCTGTTGGTACATGTACTAAACGAAACTGAAAAAATCGGCGTCTATATGAAACCAGGATTTGTTGCTTTTTTTGCCTTTCTGTTTGCCGTCGGGGTTGGTGCGCTCTGGGAAATATTCGAATTTAGCATGGATAGTTTTTTTGGCATGAATATGCAAAAAGAGATGCTGGGGGACCCTTCTGGTTTAACTGATACTATGTGGGACCTTATTGTGGACACTATCGGTGCATTGGTGATGTCGGTGCTGGGGTATGGTTATATTAAAACAGCCAAGAACGAATCATTCCTGGAGCAATGGATTACTCGATTTATAAGAGGTAACCCACGTTTGTTTAGACGTAAGAAGCCACGTAACTGATTGACGTTAAATTTGACTGGAATGACAGTACTAACTACAAATTTGTGTAAGCAATTATTGCTTGGCTTAAGAATAGAGTTAAATTTTAATCGATTCTTTTAATCTGAATATCGCCCTCCCCCCAGAGCTGTTGAATGACAATGTTTGCCTTATCTGAGGGGCTATTTGTCCAAAACACTACTTCTGGCTGTTGTAACTTATTTACCAGTAGATTGGCTTCTATCAATTTTTTTTGTAATTGCACACTGACGGCTTTACCTGTATCAATAATGGCGATTTCTGGTCCTACAATTTCTGCAATTAAAGGGCGTAAAAATGGGTAATGCGTGCAGCCCAGCACGATGGTATCGGCGCCACCAGCTAACAGTGGTTGTAAATATTGTTGCAACAAGAGTCGCGTTGCTTCATCAGTAAGCGCGCCACTTTCTACGCACTCGACCAAGCCTTCACAACCTTGTGCTATCACCTGAACACCTGCACCATAGTTTTCAAGCAACGCGGCGTATTGTGCGCTTTTTAGTGTGCCAACTGTGGCCAATACACCGATGACACCATTTTTACTGGCTTGCGCAGCGGGTTTTACTGCAGGCTCCATACCGATAATTGGTACTGCATAACGGGTGCGCATCTCTTTAATAGCAGCAGCTGTGGCCGTATTACAAGCAACAACTAAGGCTTTAACTTGCTGATCCAATAAGAAATCAGCCACCTGAATACAACGCTCAATGATTTGCTCGGCTGTTTTATTACCGTAAGGGGCATATAAGCTATCTGCCACGTAGATTATCGACTCATGCGGCATAATAGCGCGAATGTGCTTTAAAACAGAAATACCACCCACGCCGGAATCCATGACGCCAATAGGGTGTGTATTTGATTGCTTATTATTCAATATTTTGTGATGCATGATTTATAATGGAACATTATATTAGAAACAATCATAATGGGTAATCGATTAAGTAAGATCTACACACGTACTGGTGACGATGGCACAACAGGTTTAGGAGATGGGAGCAGGATCGCAAAAAATAGCTTGCGGGTGCAAGCTATGGGCGATGTGGATGAGTTAAATGCTGTCATTGGTTTGCTACTCACAGAGCCCGTGTCAGACGCTGTGCGCACTTGTTTAACTGCTGTTCAGCATGATTTGTTTGATTTGGGTGCCGAAATTTGCATGCCTAATCATGCCATGATAAAACCTGAGCGCATTCAAGCATTAGAAACGAGTTTAGATAGTTTTAATGAAACATTAGCGCCGCTGAAAGAATTTATTTTACCTGGTGGATGTCGCGCTGCGGCACAATGTCACCTTGCGAGAACAGTTTGCAGACGTGCAGAGCGAACCTTACATGCGCTAAATGAAAAAGAGACTGTAACCGAAGCTTCTTTACAATATCTCAACCGTTTATCTGATTTGCTGTTTGTTCTTTGTCGCATACTAAACAAAGAAGCTGGTCAGCAAGATGTGCTTTGGCAAAACACATCCAACCAATAGAACTAGATAATCTATTAACACATCAATGATAAAAAAATTTTTAAACAAAGTATTTAAAAAACGGCAAGAAGCCGAATTAGCCATTAATCAAGCCGAACGTAATTTACCCAAAGCTGTTGCTCGAATTCCCGTCAAAAAACATAAAATCAACCAAGACTTAATCAGCTCAACAGCGTTGAAAACATGTGCTGGATTACAAGAAGCAGGCTATGACGCCTATATCGTTGGCGGTGCAGTACGTGACCTATTACTGGACTTCAAACCCAAAGATTTTGATGTTGCAACTAATGCAGAACCAGAAGATGTCAGGAGAGTGTTCCGTCGTTCACGTATTATCGGCAAACGCTTTCGCCTAGTGCATGTCTTGTGGGGAAGAGAGACAATTGAGGTTTCCACATTTCGAGGACATCATCACAATGAAGGTGATGCTTCAGTCAATGATACGGGCCGCATTCTTAGAGATAATATTTTTGGTAGCATGGAAGAAGATGCAGCCAGACGTGACTTTACTGCCAATGCACTGTACTACAATCCAGTAACCCAAGAAGTGCTAGACTTTCATGACGGCGTGGCTGACGTTAAAGCACGGCTATTGCGTATGATTGGTGACCCGACAAAGCGCTATCAAGAAGACCCAGTTCGTATGCTGAGGGCAGTTAGATTGTCCGCAAAACTGGGCTTAAAAATCGATAAAGAGACACAAAAGCCGATTGCAGAATTAGCGGACCTTTTACATGATGTACCCCCTAGCCGCTTATTTGATGAAATGCTCAAGCTGTTTTTATCTGGCCATGCCATAGAGAGTATCAATATTTTGCGTGCTCAACACTTGCATCATGGTCTTTTACCGTTATTAGATGTTGTATTAGAACAGCCTTTGGGTGAAAAATTTGTCATGCTGGCATTGAAAAATACCGATGACAGAATCATGCAAGGTAAGTCATCCAACCCCAGTTTTTTATTCGCTACCCTTCTTTGGCATGAAGTGTTAAAAGCTTGGCAAGAAAACCAAAAGCATGCACCACTATTCCCTGCGCTCTACCAAGCCATGGATGAAGTGATCCAGATTCAAGCAAAAAAGCTGGCTATCCATAATCGGTTTGTTTCTGGTATGAAAGAAATTTGGGCTATGCAGCCACGTTTTGAACAACGCGCAGGTAAGCGCCCATTTGCATTACTCACGCATCCTAGGTACCGCGCGGGTTATGATTTTATGTTATTACGTTGTGAATCAGGTGAGATCTCAGCTGAAATTGGAGAATGGTGGACCAACTTTGCCCATGCTAGTTCTGAGCAACGTACAGCCATGCTGCTACCGAACACAGCTCCTAAAAAACGTCGTCGCAGACCAAAAAGAAAACCAACTGCTAAAAAGGCCGCAGATAGTGCATAATGCTTATATTGCGCTGGGAAGTAATCTCGCTGACCCAATCACACAAGTGACTAATGCTTTATCAGCACTTGAGCAACTACCCAGAACCAAGTTAATCAAACAGTCCAGTTTGTACCAGTCCGAACCTGTTGGCTATGACAATCAACCAGACTTTATTAATGCTGTTGTCGAAGTTGCTACTGATTTAAATCCAGAGAAACTGTTGAAAGAATTACTATGCATCGAAAAAGCTTTCGGTCGTGAACGCCCTTTTCCGAATGCACCGCGTGTGCTTGATTTAGACTTGCTACTGTATGAAAATCTCGTGCAAAAAACGGCTTTTTTGACTTTGCCACATCCACGCATGCATCTGAGAAGCTTTGTTATTCTGCCTTTAGCAGAAATAGCACCAGACTTGGTGATTAGCTACGATGATATTATTCCTAGGCGCAGTAATGTTGTAAAATTAGCGCAATCCTTCCAAAACGAAAAAATTGTAAAACTGAATCATCATCCAGCATGAGTATTTTTAATAAATTTCCCTTTATCGTCATTGAAGGGCCTATTGGCAGTGGTAAAACAACATTAGCACGTATGCTGTCAGAAAAATTTTCGACACAACTGCTATCAGAAAAAGCAGAAGAAAATCCTTTTTTGGCACGCTTTTACCAAGACGCAAAACGCTATGCCTTGCCAACTCAGTTATTCTTTTTGTTCCAGCGTTCGAGGCAAATTGCTGACGTGAACCAAATGGATATGTTCTCTCAGCCTATTACAGCAGACTTCTTTCTGGATAAAGATCCGTTATTCGCACGATTAAATCTTAATGATGAGGAATATGCTCTTTATCACCAGATTTACCATCATCTGCAGCTTAAATCACCGAAACCAGACTTAGTGATTTATTTACAAACGCCAGTTGAAGCGCTGTCTGAACGTATTGCTGAGCGCAATATTAAATATGAAATAGGTATACCAAATGAGTATATTCAGCGTTTATCGAATGCATATAGTGAATTTTTTCATACGTATGATGCAGCGCCAGTGCTTATCGTCAACAATGAAAAACTAAACATTATTAAAGATGAAAGTGCGCTTGACCTCCTTATTGATAGGATTGGGCAATTTAATAGTCGGCGTGAGTATTTCAACCCTAATTTTGACTAAAGCAATGGCACTTAAGCACATAGAACAACTTATTCAGTCAGGTGAAAAGCTAGCGATGCTAACTTGCTACGATGCAACATTTGCCAAAGCAATGGAGCTAGCAGGTGTAGATATCCTACTGGTAGGTGACTCATTAGGTATGGTATTGCAAGGCGCTGAGAATACGCTGAACGTGAGTATGCATCATATGACCTATCATACAAAAAGCGTTGCTGCTGGAGCACCCAATACTTTAATTGTGGCTGATATGCCGCTAGGTAGTTATGAGCATGATAATGAAGCGGCCTATAAGAATGCAGATTGGCTGATACGTTCAGGGGCACATATGGTGAAGTTTGAAGGTGGTGGCAGCAAAGTCGCTACTGCCCGTTATCTGGTAGAGCATGGCATTCCCGTTTGCGCGCACCTTGGTTTTACGCCTCAATCAGTCAACCAATTAGGTGGCTATAAAATTCAAGGAAAAACAGAAGAATCTGCACATCAAATCATGAAAGATGCACAGGCAATGGACGCAGCTGGCGTGAGTATGATTGTATTAGAAATGGTGCCTGCATCTTTGGCAAAAGCTATTACACAATCAATCAAAGCAGCGACAATTGGTATTGGCGCTGGTGTTCACTGCGATGGTCAAGTACTTGTCTTACAGGACTTACTTGGCATTTACACTGGGCCTGCTGGCAAAGCTCCTGCTGATTTCAAATCACCACGTTTTGTGCGTAACTTTTTGAAAGACACCAACAGCATACAATCAGCCATTTCAGCGTATATCCGTGCTGTTAAAGACGAATCATTCCCTGCGCAAGAGCATAGTTATTAATGCAAATTATTCATGACACAGTGGCATTACGTGAGGCGCTAGACAAGCATAAAAGGGTTGCTTTTGTTCCAACGATGGGCAACCTGCATGAAGGACATCTCAATCTGGTCAAAATTGCTAAACAACATGCCCACTGCGTAGTTATCAGTATTTTTGTTAACCCACTTCAATTTGGACCAAACGAAGATTTAGACAGATACCCTCGCACACTTGAAGCAGATTGCGAAAAGCTTGAAAAACTAGAAGCGAGTATAGTATTTGCTCCTACTGTTGCGGATATGTACCCTGGCTTTGACGGCAAGTCTCTTAACCAAACAATCACCGTTACGCCACCACCAATCGCAAATGAATTATGTGGTGCGAGTAGACCTGGGCATTTTGCAGGCGTTGCAACTGTTGTAACTAAACTATTTAATATCGTGCAGCCTAATGTCGCTGTTTTTGGCAAGAAAGACTTTCAGCAACTCTATATCATTCGCAAGTTGGTTAATCAGCTTAATTTTCCTATTGATATCATTGCAGGCGAGACTATCAGAGAACCTGGTGGGCTGGCGATGAGTTCGCGTAATGGGAACTTTAATGATGTAGAAAAAAAACAAGCGGTACAACTCTATCTGACACTCAGACAAATGATTGAGGCTATTAAGCTAAATCAGCTCGATTTTGCAACAATCGAGAAAAACGCTGAAAAACAATTAGAAAAACAAGGATGGATTGTCGACTACATGTCTATTCGCTCATCGGCAACTCTGCATAGTGCTTCCAATAAAGATGTAGGCAATCTAATTGTACTAGGTGCAGCAATACTGAATGGTACACGCTTGATTGATAATATTGAATTTTTGCGCTAAACCCTTGAATTGATTACAATGCTAACTATCTACAATTAATGGAAAACATGCATGCAAAGAACGATGCTTAAATCCAAGCTGCACCGCGTCCATGTGACGCATAGCGAACTACATTATGAAGGTAGTTGCGCTATAGATGAAGCTTTGCTTGAAGCCGCTAATATTAGCGAGTACGAAAGAATTGATATATATAACGTTACCAATGGCGAGCGTTTTAGTACCTACGCCATTCGCGCTGAACGTCACTCAGGCATTATCTCTACTAATGGTGCTGCTGCGCACAAAGCAAAACCAGATGATATTGTCATCATTGCTACTTATGCACAATATAGCGCACTTGAATTAGAAACCTATCAGCCTGTTCTAATTTATGTCGATGATCACAATCGCATTAAAGAGCGTAAAAATACCATCCCAGCACAAGCAGCTTAACTAACATACTATTTAAAAAGGTTATTATTTGTCAGATTTAATCGCAATGAAAGATGCCGTCGTAGACGCAATCGAAGATATCAAAGGGTTCGATATTAGCGTACTTGACGTTACAAAACTCACCTCCATGACCAGTTACATGGTAATTTGCAGCGCTAACTCTTCACGTCAGACTAAAGCCATCGCAGATAACATCTACGTTAAGCTCAAGGAAAAAGGTTACAACCCAAGAGGCCTAGAAGGCGAAAAAGACGGCGAATGGGTCTTAGTTGACCTTGATGACGTGATTGTTCATATCATGGTTCCCACCACACGCGCCTACTATAACCTTGAGCAATTATGGGGCGGCAACAGCAAGCACAATGCTGCAGAGAAATCCAAGTCAGCTGCATAACCTCTTTTTGATATGAAGCTTAAAATCATCTCAGTTGGCCATAAAATGCCAGCATGGGTTGAAACAGCGTGTGCCGAATATATTAAACGCATGCCTAGAGAGCTAACCACAGAGATTATTGAGATCAAACCAGATAAACGTGCCGACGGCAAAAACAGTGCTGCAGTGCAAGCTGCAGAGGCAGAACGTATCCGTAAAGCGGCAAATCGCGATTATTTAGTTGTTTGTGATGAAAGAGGCTCAGAAAAAACAACGCTACAACTTGCCAAGATGATGCAATCATGGCTGGAAATGGGCAGAGATATTAGCTTTGTAATCGGTGGTGCTGACGGACTAGATGCAACATTAATACAAGAGGCAGATTGGCACTGGTCGTTATCAAAGCTCACGCTGCCACATGCGTTTGTTCGTGTACTGCTGACTGAACAACTTTATCGTGCGCACACGGTCATACAAAACCATCCATACCACAAAGAATAAAATATCAATACTATGCAATATGAAAAATCGCTCGTTTGGTTCCGGCGTGACTTGCGTGATTACGACCATGCTGCGCTATATCAGGCATTAAAAAACTCGAAGCAAGTCTACTGTGCTTTTATTTTTGATACCGATATTTTAGACCTTCTTAAAAATAAGGCTGATAGACGTGTTGAATTTATTTGGGAAAGCTTAAAAGAGCTTAAGAAAGCATTTCAAGACTACGGAGGCGACCTCATTGTTGAGCATGGAGCAGCCGTTAACAAAATTCCTGAATTAGCTAGCCGCTTGCAAGTAGAGGCAGTCTTTACCAATCACGACTATGAACCAGCAGCGATTGAGCGTGATGACAAAGTAAAACGTACTCTTAAAGAAAAAGATATTGAATTCCATAGCTACAAAGACCAAGTCATCTTCGAAAAAAATGAGGTACTCAATAAAAGTGATCAACCATACTTGGTTTACACGCCCTACAGCAAAACCGTCAAACAAAAGCTAAATGATTTCTATCTAAAACCTTACCCAGTAGACAGTTATATCAAGCATTTGGCTAAGACAAGCCCTACAGACTTAATGCCCCTTGAAAAAATAGGCTTCAAAAGAACTAATCTAAAAGATCTAAAATTACCTACAGGTATGTCTGGAGGTAAAGCGCTATTAGATGACTTCGAAAGTAGAATCGACCATTACAAAGAGGCTAGAAATTACCCTTCTAAAAAAGGGGTGTCTTATTTATCAACGCATATCAGATTTGGCACTGTTTCTATTCGCCATTTAGCCAGATTGGCTTATCGCATGGAGAATAAAGGGGCAGAAACTTGGTTGAATGAACTGATCTGGCGTGATTTTTATTTTCAAATTCTGCACCATCATCCGCAAGTAGCCTCTGGCCATACATTCAATCCCGCATTTGATGACATGCAGTTCCCTAATGATGAATCTTTATTTGAAGCATGGTGTGAAGCCAGAACAGGTTATCCACTGATTGATGCAGCGATGCAGCAAATCAATCAAACTGGTTACATGCATAACCGCCTCAGAATGATTGTCGCGAGCTTTTTGGTCAAGGATCTACTCATTGATTGGCGCTGGGGCGAAAAATATTTTGCTGATCATCTAATTGATTATGACTTCAGTGCGAACAATGGTGGTTGGCAATGGGCAGCCTCCACTGGATGTGACGCGCAGCCTTGGTTTCGAATCTTCAATCCAGTGACGCAAAGTGAACGCTATGATAAAGAAGGTAAGTTTATTAAAAAATATCTACCTGAATTAAGTCAATGCACTGACAAAGAAATACACCAACCATGGCAAATTTCGTCATCTAGACAACAGGAAATTGGCTTGATTATTGGTAAAGACTACCCTGCACCAATCGTCGAACATGCTCACCAACGCGCATTAGCCCTTGATTTATATAAACAATCTAATAATAAAACTGATTAAAAGTTCTTTTATTTTGACCAAGGCACGACTATTGCTTTTATATAATCTATCGACTCGTGGGGTTTTTACAACACCGTCAATAGCATGCAAATTAGCGCCTATAAAAAATAGACACGGAATTCGTTATTAGGGGATAATACAGCTGTTGCACCGCGTTTAGGTATGCAAAAACCAGCGATGATTGATAAAAACACAACGAAAACAAAATAAATTATAAAGCGATTTTAAATATGCAGTTTAACCTTATCAAAATCCTAATCACCAGCTTGCTTTTAATTTTAGTGAGCGGCTGTGCGACGCAAACTAACAAGGATCCATTAGAATCAATTAACCGTGGCGTTTACAAGTTTAATGACGTAACCGATAAGGCTGTTATCAAGCCAGTGGCAACTGCTTACAAAAAAGTAACCCCTTCTCCTATCCGTAAGGGCATCAGTAACTTTTTTAATAACCTCGGCTCAATTACAACGGTACTCAATGACATATTGCAACTGAAATTCGCTAATGCATTTACGGATGCAGGTCGTTTTGTGATAAACAGTACATTTGGTATTGCTGGCTTCATTGATGTTGCTGGTATGGACAATATCCAGCAAAACAAAGAGGATTTCGGCCAAACATTAGGTTATTGGGGTGTTGATAACGGACCATACCTCGTTCTGCCATTTTTGGGATCTAGTACGCTACGTGATACAACTGGTTTAGTGTTTGATACTGTAACAACTGACCCAATCACTTATACGCATAATATCGGCGAAATAAGATTACATAATCAATTGCGTACAGCGCAGTTGATTGATAAGCGCACACAACTACTTGAAGCTGGTGATCTAGTTGATGATGCAGCATTAGACCCTTACTCTTTTGTCAGAGACGCCTACTTGCAAAGACGCGAAAGCCAAGTACAGGATGGTCTAGTGCCGAAACATGATTTTGATAATGGCTTTGAGCCTGCTGATGAAGACTTAGATTTACCTGTTTCAGGTAACTAACAAATAAACCTAATCACAATAACAAAAAAGCCTCATCTGAGGCTTTTTTGTTATTTACTTGTTTCTTTATTTCAACTGATTAGCCAGTGGCTACCGTCATCCGCTCAATTAAGAGTGATCCAGTCTGTTTAGCACTCGGCACCACGGCATCGTTCCCTACTGCAATAATTTGCATCAGCATATCTTTAAGATTGCTGGCAATCGTGATTTCTTCTACTGGATGGACAATGACACCTTTCTCAACCCAGAAACCTGCTGCACCACGTGAATAATCACCAGTTACCATATTCAGGCCATGACCTAATATTTCTGTCACCACTAGCCCAGTACCCATCATTGCTAACAAATCCGAGAACGACTGGTTTGTATCCTGCACAATCAAATTGTGAGCACCTCCTGCATTACCTGTAGTTTTCAAGCCAAGCTTGCGTGCTGAGTAACTTGAGAGCATGTAGCCTTGCAAAATTCCATTCTCTACCAGCATCCGCGGCTTTGTTGCAACACCCTCATTATCAAAAGGGCTGCTTGCTAGCCCTCTTTTTACATGGGGTAACTCTTCTATGTTAATTAAAGATGATGCGATTTGTTTTCCTAGGCTATCCAGCAAGAACGACGATTGTCGGTATAAGTTACCACCAGAAATCGCACTGATCAGAGAAGAGATAAGTCCACCCGCCAATGGCGCTTCAAATATAACTGGATATTGACCCGTTTTAATAGAACGTACACCCAATCGGCGAACAGTTCTTTTACCTGCCAAATCGCCAACAAACTCTGGTGAAGCCATATCAGCAAGACTACGCGCATTGCTATACCAGTAATCACGTTGCATTGCATTATCTTGCTCTGCAATGACAGAACAGCTAATACTATGCCGAGAGCTAGGGTAACCGCCAATAAATCCATGCGTATTAGCATAAATAAATTGACCTTCACTCGTCGATACACTCGCACCTTCTGAATTGGTTATGCGGCTTTTATCGACTGCTAATGCGGCCGCTTCGCAGCGTTTTGCTATATCAGCGGCCTCTTCAACACTGATTTGCCATGGATGATACAAATCTAATTCTTGAATATCCGTTGCCATTCGGTCAGCATCTGCTAAACCACAATATGGGTCTTCTGCTGTGAATTTTGCGATATTACAAGCAGCTGCTACTGTATCTTTTAATGCTTGCATCCCAAAATCAGAACTGCTGGCATAACCTTTTCTGTGGCCAAAAAAAACTGTAACCGAGACACCTTTGTCTCGATTGTACTCAATATTCTCTGTTTCGCCCTTACGCACTGAGACAGTTTGACCTGTACCAAAGCTGACATCAACATCTGCTTGTGATGCCCCCATCTGCTTAGCAAGTTTAAGTGTGTCTTCAGCAATCTGTTTTAATGTTTCTTGATTCATTGTGTTTCAATCATTCGATTCGTTATCGCCTATCGCTAAAACTGTTATCATACCGTGCATCGGTACTATCTTAGGCAAACCAACGTAAATCATGCAACAAAAAGATGAAAACAGCTCATTAATTAGCAAAACACAACGTAAAGCTGAAGCTGATCAGCTACAGCAAATCGGCAAAAGTCTTGTTGCACTACCTGATGACAGGGTTAAACAGCTAAACCTACCAGAAGCTTTATACGAGGCAATAGTGGAAGCAAAACGCATTAGTTCTAATGGTGCTATACGCCGTCAGATGCAGTATATTGGTAGGTTGATGCGTGATATAGAGTCCACGCCTATAGTGGAGCAACTCGCTAAATGGGAAGGAAAAAACCAAGAAGAAAACGCCCGTTTTCATGCACTGGAACGCTGGCGCGAGCGACTGATTAGCGAAGCTGCAACATCGAGTAATGATGTGCTTCAGGCATTTGTAACACAATACCCAAACGATGAGATTCAGCGTCTGCGCCACTTAATTCGCAACGCTTACCAAGAACAGTCCAATAACAAACCGCCAAAGAGCTCGAGAGAACTATTTAAGCTTTTGCGCGAAATTACAGAGAACGCTAACCAGTAACGAATCTATTTACAATAAAGCGAATATTAAGATTGTCTACTAACGACTGTTTAATGTTGCGCTAGCCTTATTGATTTCATCATCTCGTTTGTAGCTTATTTCCACCTGCTTACCAGCATATTTCATGGCTGCTTCTGACAGCTGTGCAGGTGATTGTAAATCCATTGAACCCATTTTCAACAAAACATCCCCACGCTTCAAGCCGGCTTTAAATGCTGGTGATTGTTTGATGACTGCTAGCACCTTTAGGCCGTCCTCTTTAACTCCCTCACCAGTCTCTTTGTCCTTGTGGCTGAGCTTAATCACATGCAAGCCTAACAATGGCATCGGTAGCTTAGCCCAATAGCTTGCGTAATACCTATATTGTTCATCATCTTGTGAATCTAATGCTTCCCGGTCTATTTCTCCTGTGGTTTTTGCGGCTTCTTTGATCAGCTCCAATTTCGAAAGCGAAGATTTTTTTGAAGCATATTTACTATAAACGAGCACAACATCAGCTTTAATCGCCCTCGCATGCGCTAACGCCATGTCAGGTTTTATGCTGCCTGCCTCAAATCCACTGCTACCCATCATATCGTAACCATCTTCAAGCATGCTGATGTTATCTTCATCGTAGTGATTACTCACATACATTTTAGTATCTGGGTTGACCTGCATTGACTTCAAGTTACCATTATTTTGTTCTTTATAATTCTTAGCAAACAAGTTTTCTTCAGCGTGGACAGTTTGCAAACAAAACGCAATAAGCATCCCTATCAGCATTTTTTTCATCATCATTACAAGTCCTTAATCTTTAACGTTATAATTTACAGCTATCCAGTTGACATCATTTTAACCAAACAATTCGCATGCAGCCCAAATTATTTAAGATTGGTTTAGTTTCTATTAGTGATCGCGCATCTCAAGGCGTTTATGAGGACAAAGGAATTCCTAGTCTGACAAGCTGGTTGACCAGCGCACTTATTACCCCATTTGAAACAGAACAGCGCTTAATTGCTGATGACCAAGAAACCATATCACAAACACTCATTGATTTAGTTGATAACCAGCAATGTCATTTAATCCTAACGACAGGCGGTACAGGGCCTACGTTGCGTGATGTTACGCCAGAAGCCACACTAGCAGTCGCTGATAAAACTATGCCAGGGTTTGGTGAACAAATGCGCCAGATTAGCCTACATTTTGTGCCGACAGCTATTTTATCGCGGCAGGTTGCCGTTATTCGCAAACAATCTCTGATTATCAATTTACCAGGTCAGCCCAAGGCAATTGCTCAAACGCTGGAAGGCCTTAAAGATGATGCGGGCAATAGCATCGTTCATGGTATTTTTGCAGCTGTGCCTTATTGTCTGGATTTAATCGGTGCACCATGGATAGAAACCGCTGAAGATATTGTCAAAAGTTTTCGGCCGAAAAAGAAATAGCGAGAGAATTGTTTTGTCCTATATCCTTAATGAATCATGGCAACAATGGATAAGAGATAACTTCGCTCGTGGCTGCAATAAAGTCGATATGTTCAACGTCATGATAGAGGCAGGCATTGAAGAAGAAGCTGCTCATTTGAACCTTAATACCTATGAAGCCAGCCTAAACCCTAAATCTGAGAACACTGAGTACAAACAAACTATCTCACGTCAGCTGCCAACTAAGCAAACAAAAGAAAGTAGTCATCTCTTCCAGCTGGAGAATACGTTAGAAACCACAGATGGGCAGCGAATGCGAGTAATGATGCGTAGCACAGCGCCAGATGTGGTTTTAATAGATGATTTTATGACTGAAGCAGAATGTGATGAATTATGTGCTTTATCGAAGAGCACGCTAAAAAAATCTACCGTTGTTGATGATAAAACAGGGCAAGGTATTAACCATCATGCAAGAACGAGCCAAGGCACCTACTTCTCCGTTGGGCAGAATGCACTTGTTACAAAAATAGAAAACAGAATTAGTGAGATTACGGGCACGCCAGTTAATCATGGTGAAGGCATCCAGATACTTAACTATGCAAACGGTGGAGAATACAAGCCACATTTTGATTACTTCCCTGATAATGCTGGTGGACAAGCAAACATGCAAAAAGGTGGCCAACGTATTATTACCATTGTGATGTACTTGAATAATGTTAAAACTGGTGGCGCAACGATATTTCCTGAGATTAATCTTAGCATCTATCCAAAAAAAGGTTCTGCGTTATACTTTTCTTACTACAACGCAAACGGCAAAGTTGACCCACTTACATTACATGGTGGCGCACCCGTTATTGAGGGGGAGAAATGGATTGCTACTAAATGGATTCGTCAACATCCATATGCATAGCAAAAAGTGGTACCCTTAAATAACATGATGAATATAAAAGCATACAACGCGCACATGAGACCTTATGCGCCCTTCATTTTTTGGGGCTTTGTTGCTTTTGTGTCAAAACTATTACTAATGGAACATGTTGGGACACTGCCTAGCTTTCCACATCTGGATAAAATTATTCATGCATGCCTATTCATCACGCTAACTTTGGTTGGCTATTTGGCCTACTCAGATTACAAAAAATGGCTCTACATAAGCTCAGCCACATATGGCGCAATAACTGAAATAATGCAAGAAGTACTTACCAACACACGATTTGCAAGCATATATGACTGGCTAGCTGATTTAACTGGTATTTTAATTGCTGCGTTCATGATTAAGATAGTTATCAACAATTTTAATGTGCAGTCATCTTATGACAACAGAATTTGACATTATTAAAAAATACTTTACCCAAGCAACGTCAAATACTGATTTAGGTATTGGTGATGATGCAGCAGTGATAAGCACTTCAGCTGGCCATCAATTAGCAGTATCAACGGATAGTTCTGTCGTCGGCACCCACTTTTTTAGCCATGCTGAACCATACGATATTGGCTGGAAATCACTAGCAGTCAATATATCCGATATGGCAGCCATGGGTGCAACACCTAAATGGGCAACACTAGCACTGACACTACCCAAAGTTTCAGAATATTGGCTAAAGGAATTCTCGCGTGGTTTTTTTGCTTGTGCAAAAAACTTTCATGTTGATTTAATTGGTGGGGATACCACCAAAGGCCCATTGAATATTGGCGTACAAATCATTGGCGAAGTGCCTTCTGGCAAATCATTAAAGCGCAGTGGCGCTGAAGAAAATCAAGACATATGGGTCAGTGGTACACTTGGCAGCGCGGCTTTAGCGCTTGCCAGTATCAACAATCCGCAGTTTTTGCTAGAAGATAAAACCTTGTTTGCTTGTTTGAAAGCACTCAATACACCCTTACCACGGGTTACGCTCGGGACGGCTCTAAGAGAGGTTGCAACCAGTTGTATCGACATCTCAGATGGGCTGCTTGCAGATTTAGCGCATATATTGACAGCTTCAAGCTCAGAGGATAAAAAACTTGGTGCGATTATTCAATTAGAAGCCATTCCTTGCATTCCAACAATTAAACAGTGGCTATCTGAAGAGATTGTACGCAAAGCTTTACTTGCTGGTGGCGATGACTACGAATTATGTTTTACAGCTTCACGTGATCGTAGAGAAGCAATTTTATGGTTAGCGCAAAAAATGAAACTACCATTAACGCACATAGGGCGTGTAAATGCTACGGGTAAGCTGGCTGTTTTACATGAAAACAAGCCAGTGAATATTTCAACATTGGGATACGATCACTTTGCCTAACAGCCCTGATTTAAAATTCCTATTTCAACATCCAGCAAACTTTTTAGCATTAGGGTTTGGTAGTGGTTTAGCACAAAAAGCACCTGGCACATTTGGCACAATGGTTGGATTGCCACTTTACTGGGTACTATCCGGATACTCTTTTTACTTACAACTTCTCTTAATTACAATTGCCTTTATAGTTGGCATCTATATTTGTGACGTCGCTGGCAAATTAATTGGTGTCAGCGATCATGGCAGTATCGTATGGGATGAAATAGTAGCGATGATGTTAGTGCTTACTATCACGCCAAATCATTGGCTGTGGTGGATTGTTGCTTTTATACTATTTCGCCTGTTTGATATATGGAAGCCTTTTCCGATTAGCCTATGCGATGCCAAATTGAAAGGCGGCTTTGGCGTCATGTTTGACGATCTGCTCGCTGCAGTCTACGCGATGATAACAATCAAATTTATATTATGGATTCTCTAGTAACATTGAGCACAAGGTTAGGCGAAGCCTTACTCAAACAAGAATACATGCTCAGCTTGGCGGAATCATGTACTGGCGGTATGGCTTCCGCTATTATCACTGAAATTGCAGGCAGTTCTGCTTGGTTCGACTGTGGCTTTGTCACCTACAGCAACATAGCCAAACAAAAGATGCTGGGCGTATCTACTGCGACAATTGAACAATATGGCGCAGTCAGCGAAGAGACAGCATTAGAAATGGCTTTAGGTGCAATCAAGCAGAGTCAAGCCAATATTGCAGGCAGCATTACTGGCATTGCAGGCCCAAGTGGTGGCACCACTAGCAAACCTGTAGGTACCGTTTGTTTTGCTTGGGTATTACGCGGTAAGGATGCAATCACTAAAACGCACCACTTTAACCGAGACCGTCAAGGCAATCGGCAACAAGCAACACTAATATTATTCAAAGGCCTGCTTGAACTAATCGAGAGTGGCCAAGTTTGACGCAGCTTAAATATCTCGAGACTCTATCTTAGTCAGAGTCTCAAGCTAACCACTAGCCATCTTCATTCTATCTACGATAATCGCGGCGACGATGGTCGTGGTTATGCCACTTACGATGCTTATGACCATGTCCTCTGTAATACCTACGGTCCCATCCGTAATCAAAAGAGCGGAAATGGCGATATCGAACTGGGGCGTCATAATATACGACTCTTGGTGCAGAATAATACACGCTAGGCGCACCATAATAGCCATGATAAGCTGGCACATAACGATGTGTCTGAATCACATGATGATGATCATGACCACCGATACTGATGCCTAAACTAAATGAATCTCTAGCTTGTGCTGTTGTCACAGCAGCAGCGCTGATAGCCACCGATGCAATAAGTAATCGTACAAGTTTCATAGCAATCTCTCCAAATGTTAATCCCCCTGTATGCTGACTAACGCCTTTTATGCCTGTAGGTTGACAAATAATGAACACATCACAATTTGGCAGATGGAAATGACGATGAATAAATCATATTGGCGCTGATGATGACGCTTACTTTATAGGGCAATCTATGAAATAATTACACGTTAATTTATTGAGGTTAAAAAAGGTAAAAACCAGATGGATGATAACAAAAGCAAAGCGCTAGCTGCGGCACTCTCTCAAATTGAAAAGCAATTTGGGAAAGGCTCAATCATGCGTATGGGTGATAACGACGTTGACTCAGACATTAAATCTGTATCCACGGGTTCACTTGGTTTGGATATTGCGCTAGGTATTGGCGGTTTACCTCGTGGACGCATTGTAGAAATCTATGGTCCAGAATCATCAGGTAAAACAACGCTAACGCTTTCTGTTATTGCAGAAATGCAGAAAACTGGTGGTACGGCAGCTTTTATTGATGCCGAGCATGCACTAGATCCGCAATATGCGGCAAAGCTTGGTGTTAATGTACCTGACTTATTAATTTCACAACCAGACACTGGCGAACAAGCACTGGAAATTGCTGACATGTTGGTTCGTTCAGGCTCTGTAGATATTGTCGTTGTTGACTCTGTAGCAGCATTGACACCACGCGCTGAAATTGAAGGCGACATGGGCGATAGCCATATGGGTTTACAAGCACGATTGATGAGTCAAGCCTTACGAAAGTTGACAGGCAATATCAAACGCACCAATACCTTGGTTATTTTCATCAATCAAATCCGCATGAAAATAGGTGTTATGTTTGGCAACCCTGAAACGACAACAGGTGGTAACGCACTTAAATTCTATTCATCCGTTCGTTTAGATATTCGCCGCACAGGCGCTATCAAACGCGGTGATGAAGTAGTCGGTTCTGAAACACGTGTCAAAATTATTAAAAACAAAGTGGCGCCACCGTTCAAACAAGCAGAATTCGACATTCTCTACGGTGAAGGCATTTCTAGAGAAGGTGAAATTCTTGAATTGGGCGTTAACCTAAAATTTGTTGAAAAAGCAGGCGCATGGTACAGCTACAATGGTGAAAAAATTGGACAGGGCAAAGACAATGCACGCCAGTTTTTAAAAGATAATCCTGATATTGCGAATGAAATTGATACTAAAATTCGTGGCAACTCAAAAGTATTACTTGATGAAATGATTGCACCACGAGAAGAAGGTGACGAATAAGCTGAAAAACAGCCAAGAGAAATCACTCAAACAACGTGCGCTTGAATATTTAAGCAAACGTGAATACTCAGCAGTGGAACTGGGCCAAAAGCTCAAAGCTTATGCTGATGAGTCCGATGACATTCCTGCACTACTTAATGACTTTATAGCACGCGGCTGGTTATCTGATAGACGATTCACAGAGCAAATTGTCCGAGCAAGAAAAGTGAAATTCGGTAGCGCCAAAATCGCACATGAGTTACGTGAAAAAGGGGTTGATGACGAGTTAATAGCAGATGCAGTGGCTGAGATTCAAGACAGTGAATTGGAAAATGCAACAGAGGTTTGGCAGAAAAAATTTAAACAACCTGCAAGCAATCGTAACGAATGGGCGAAGCAGGCAAGATTTCTGCAAAGCCGTGGTTTTAGTTTCGATACGATAAAAAAAGTACTGAGCAAACAAGATAATGACGATTAAATTAAGTAAAAAACCAAGTAGCAATGAAATACGAAAAGCCTTTATAGACTTCTTTGTCTCAAAAGGTCACACGGCTGTTGCGTCTAGCTCTTTAGTACCTCATGACGACCCTACTCTGCTTTTCACTAATGCGGGCATGAATCAGTTTAAAGATGTATTCTTAGGTTTTGATAAACGCCCTTACACTCGTGCCACCACTAGTCAAAAATGTGTCCGCGCTGGCGGTAAGCATAATGACCTCGAAAATGTTGGCTACACTGCGCGTCATCACACATTTTTTGAAATGCTGGGCAATTTTAGCTTTGGCGATTATTTCAAACGTGATGCAATTAAATACGCATGGGAGCTTTTAACTGAAGTTTATCAACTTCCAGAAGAGAAACTGCTGGTTACCGTCTATGCTGAGGATGATGAAGCATATGATATCTGGTTAAAAGACATCGGTCTGCCTACAGAGAAAATTATCCGTATTGGCGATAATAAGGGTGCGCGTTACGCTTCTGATAACTTCTGGATGATGGGTGACACAGGACCTTGTGGTCCTTGCTCAGAGATTTTCTATGATCATGGCGAAGACATTCTAGGTGGTCCACCTGGCAGCCCCGATGAAGATGGTGATCGCTTTATTGAGATTTGGAATAACGTGTTCATGCAGTTTAACCGCGATGAAGCAGGTGTAATGCATCCACTGCCAAAACCAAGCGTTGATACAGGTATGGGCTTGGAACGCATTTCTGCCATTCTACAGGGCGTGCATGCCAATTATGAAATAGATTTATTTCAAAAATTAATTAGCGCTGCCGCGCGGGAAACAAAGACGGCTGATTTAAATAGCCCGAGCCTAAAAGTACTTGCCGATCACATTCGAGCATGTTCGTTTTTAATCGCTGATGGCGTGATCCCAGGTAATGAAGGCCGTGGTTATGTGTTACGTCGTATTATTCGTCGCGCAATTCGTCATGGTTATAAACTGGGTGCACGCAAAGCCTTTTTCTATCGACTATTGCCTGATTTGGTATCCGAAATGGGCGAAGCTTATCCAGAGTTGGTGTCTGAGCAAAACCGCATCAGTGAGACATTGAAACAAGAAGAGGAACGCTTCTTTGAAACCATCGAGAATGGTATGGCGATTCTAGAAACAGAACTCTCAGCTACTAATCTTGAGTTCAACGGTGAAACAGCTTTCAAGCTGCATGACACATATGGCTTCCCACTTGATTTAACAGCAGATATTTGTCGTGAACGCGGGGTCACTGTTGACACTGCTGGCTTTGATGCCGCGATGGCACGTCAAAAAGAACAAGCGCGTGCTGCAGGTAAGTTCAAAATGGCAACCAATTTAGAATATGATGGCATTGCCACCACTTTCCACGGCTACGATCATTTAGAAACTACCGGTGTGATTACTGCCCTCTACAAAGAAGGTACGGCAGTTGATTCACTCCTTGAAGGGGATCAAGGCGTAATCATTCTAGACAACACGCCCTTCTATGCTGAGTCTGGTGGACAAATTGGTGATTGTGGTGAATTGAAAGGCGCTGCAGGACTATTTGCAGTAGAGGACACACAAAAAGTGCAGGCAACAGTATTTGGTCATCATGGCACACTGAAAACAGGCACGCTGAAAGTCGGTGATACCGTATCTGCCAAAGTAAATATGCAGGCACGTACAGCAACCATGCGTAACCACTCGGCAACACACCTCATGCATAAAGCCTTACGTGAAGTGTTAGGAAGCCATGTACAGCAAAAGGCAGCTTGGTCGATACCGAAAAAACACGTTTTGACTTTCTACATAATGCACCAATGACTAACGAAGAAATTCGCGAAGTTGAACGCATCGTTAATGCTGAAATCTTTGCCAATATTGAGACGCAAGCACGTGTGATGAATATTGATGCTGCAAAAGAAACAGGTGCCATGATGCTATTTGGTGAAAAATATGGCGACGAAGTACGCGTTTTAAATATTGGCTCATCTTGTGAGCTATGCGGTGGTACGCATGTGAAACGTACTGGCGATATTGGCTTATTCAGCATTGTGGCTGAAGGCGGTGTGGCAGCTGGGGTTCGCCGTGTAGAGGCAGTGACAGCAAACAATGCGTTACGCTACATGCAGGAGATGGAAGCAACCCTAGGTGGTGTTGCTGGCACGCTAAAAGTATTACCAACTGAAGTGCCTAGTCGCGTTACTGGACTAATTGAACAAATCAAAAAGCTTGAGCGCGAGTTAAACACAGCAAAGGCTAAACTTGCTTCATCGCAAGGCGATGATTTGGCGACACAAGCAACCGAAGTTGCAGGCATTAAAGTATTAGCTGCTACACTTGAGGGTGCCGATGCCAACACGTTGCGAGAAACAATGGACAAACTAAAAGACAAACTCAAGTCTGCAGCTATCGTCCTAGCTTCGGTAAATGGTGACAAAGTCAGCATTGCCGCCGGCATTACGAAAGACCTTGTTTCACAACTGAAAGCTGGCGACCTTGTAAACTATGTTGCATCCCAAGTTGGTGGCAAGGGCGGTGGCAAACCAGATATGGCCATGGCTGGTGGTACAGATGCAAGCCAACTACCCACAGCACTGCAAAGTGTTCAAGGCTGGGTAAAACAACAACTTAAACATTAACTTTATAACACAATAAATTATGGCATTAATTGTACAAAAATACGGGGGTACTTCTGTTGCTAATTCAGAGCGTATCCAAAATCTTGCAAAAAGAGTAGCCCGTTTTAAAGAGCAAGGGCACCAGATTGTGGTGGTCGTATCTGCAATGTCAGGCGAAACTAATCGCTTGATTGCACTGGCAAATGAAATTTCAAGCAAACCTAATCCTAGAGAGCTTGACGTTATTGTCTCTACAGGCGAACAAGTAACAATAGGCATGACGGCGCTTGCGCTACAAGAAATAGGCTTAAAAGCAAAAAGCTACACTGGCTCTCAAGTCAAGATATTGACAGACGAATCACATGGCAAAGCGCGCATCATTAACATTGATGGTCAGAATATGCTTAAAGACTTGGATAATGGCTATGTTGTGGTAGTTGCTGGCTTTCAAGGTTGTGATGCCAACGGCAATATCACTACGCTTGGTCGAGGTGGGTCTGACACCACGGGAGTGGCCTTAGCTGCAGCACTTAAGGCGGATGAATGTCAAATCTACACCGATGTAGATGGTGTTTATACGACCGACCCTCGTATCGTGCCAGAAGCAAGACGCTTAGAAAAAATAACCTTTGAGGAGATGCTTGAGTTAGCCTCACAAGGAAGCAAAGTATTGCAAACTAGATCGGTAGAGTTTGCAGGTAAATATCGGGTTAAATTACGCGTGCTATCAAGTTTTGAAGACGAAGGAAATGGCACCTTAATTACATTTGAAGAAGACAGCAAGGATGACAATATGGAAGAACCACTAATTTCTGGTATCGCATTTAATCGTGATGAAGCCAAAATCACTATTTCAGGTGTGCCAGATAGACCTGGCATTGCCTATCAAATTTTAGGCCCTATCGCCGACGCTAATATTGATGTGGATATTATCATCCAGAACCAAGGTGCAGATGGCTCAACTGATTTCACCTTTACTGTACACAAGAATGAAATGCAAAAAGCATTGGATATTCTTCAAAATACCGTACAACCGACTATCAATGCGCGTGAAATAAAAGGCGATGACCATATTGCTAAAGTCGCTATTGTGGGCGTTGGTATGCGATCACATGTTGGCGTTGCAAGCCAAATGTTCCGCACATTATCAGAAGAAGGCATTAACATACAGATGATTTCTACCAGTGAAATCAAAGTAGCAGTTGTGATAGAAGAAAAATACATGGAATTAGCTGTACGCGTTTTGCACAAAGCTTTTGAACTGGATGAAGCGTAAGATAAAGACAATCGATTCGTCTTTTTCATTGATTTTAACTCTGATTTCGCGTAATATCGCGGCCTTATCGTTAGGATAAAAAGTTTCAAAACGGAGAGCTGGCCGAGTGGTCGAAGGCACTTCCCTGCTAAGGAAGCATACGGGGTAAACCTGTATCGAGGGTTCGAATCCCTCGCTCTCCGCCATCACAATTAACTTGTCACTTTAGTGACTAGCGAAATTGGGGATGCCCTTTACGGGTAAATAAGAAAGCACCCTCACGGGTGCTTTTTTGTTTGATAGAAGTAAATTTTGATGAGCGCACTTAAGGTTTTTTGGTTAGGAAAGCGCTATATATCTTTAATGCCTATTCAATAACTCTTTCCATTTATTTAATTAGTAATTTACCTAAACCCGAATATACGCTTTTAATAATACCTTTAAACAAGTCTATTAATCTGTGCTTATTCATCGCAAAGCACAGTTTGTCTTGATGCTAACATAATAAAAAATTAGTGCGAATTGAGAGTGTGGCATATTTATTGCTACTTTGTCTTGATTAATTATTTAAAAACTTAATATAAAAATGTCAGCCTCCTTATTTAGCTCACACTGGTATCGTATTTCTCAACTGAAGCCACGTTTACGTGAAGCGGTAACTGTTAGACGCCAACACTGGCGAAACCAACTTTGGTATCTACTTACGGATGAAACCACTGGCCAACAAACACGAATTAATACAAGTGCATATCAACTAATTGGACGTTGCGATGGAAAGTTAACAGTACAACAAGTTTGGGATTCTCTTTTGCTCGAACTTGAAGATAATGCACCGACACAAGATGAAGTCCTTGATTTGTTGGCAAAATTGAATCAGTTGGAGTTAATTCAGAATGAGCAAGAAACTGATATAGATAGTCTTTTCGAGCGTCGTGATCAAAGAAAAAAACAGAAAGTAACGTCGTATTTAAATCCATTCATGATTAAATTACCTGTTGGTAATCCGAATACATGGCTAAAAAAACTCGATAAGCTTGCATCATTTCTTTTTACCCCTGCAATATTTTTTGCTTGGTTTTTATTGATTGCACTGGCAATTTTTATTGCGGGTAGTGAATGGGAAGCTATTATATCCACAGCAAATCAATACATGTTTTCTTCACGCTATCTAGTATTGAGCGCATTATGCTTTCCAGTAATTAAGACACTGCACGAATTAGGCCATGGTTTAGCAATCAGACGTTGGGGCGGAGACGTGTATGAATTTGGTATATCATTTTTAGTATTTGTACCTGCACCATACGTGGATGCAACAGCTGCAAATGCCTTCACTTTAAAAAGCCAAAGAATGGTAGTGAGTGCTGCCGGAATTATGATTGAAACTGGCATCGCAGCATTAGCCCTTTTTGTTTGGCTGAATGTCCAGTCTGGTTTAATTAGAGACATTGCTTTTGTAACAATGATAATAGGCACCATTTCAACAATTATTTTTAATGGGAACCCGCTATTGCGCTTTGATGGCTATTATGTCCTTTCAGATTTTTTAGATATCCCAAATTTGGCCAATCGTAGCCAACAGTTCTGGCAAGAAATGCTTAGTAGTTTTATCGTTGGTCACAAAAAGAATGCTTTCGATACAGCAAGAGGTGAAAAAAAGTGGTTAGTCATATATGCACCTTTATCTTTTTGCTACCGCATTATGATAGCAATTATTATCACATCTTGGTTGGGTGAAAAATCATTCCTACTTGGATTACTTACTGCTCTTTATATGGCTTATACAATGCTGCTGAGACCAATTATGCACTGGACTAAGCAACTAATCATGGCAGGAGAATCGAGTCAAGAAAACAGCCGCATCCGCCTTAATCTAAGCATTTTAGGCATTGGATTTGTAGTTGCTTTATTTATTGTGCCACTCCCTTATACAACTGTGGCGCCAGCTGTGACTTGGTTACCAGAGAAGGCTCAAATAAGGCCTGAGGAAAATGGTTTTATTAAAAGCTTACCAATTAAAAATGGTCAGAAAGTAAAAACGGGCGACTTAATTGCCATGATTGACAACCCGCAGCTAAACAAAAGAAAGGAAAAACTATTAGGTGTTCTAGAGGGCCTTCGTGCTGACCAGTTTCAGTTGTTGATTAATAACCCTTCCGAATCTCAAAATATAACAGAAAAAATATTGAATGCTGAAAACGAGCTTTTACATGTAAATCAACAAATCAAGAACTTAAATATATATGCAAAAATGGATGGCAAATTAGTAATGCCTAAACAAGAAGATATTCTCGGCTCATATGTAAAACGTGGTCAAAATATGGGCTTTGTTTTTGAAAAGACTCAAATCAAAATTAAAGCAGCGATTCCAGAGAAAGATGCTTACTTTGTTCGCAATATGTCAAAAAATATACATATATGGTTAGCTGAGGATCCTCATACCGAATATGACGTAAAAATGATAATGGATACTCCATCTGCAACTAATATACTCCCAAGTGAAGCACTCAGTGCCAACGCTGGCGGTTATTACGTTACTGACAACCAAGATCCAAAAGGTACAAAGTTACTAGAACCAGTCTTTTTATTTGATTTAACCTTGTTAGGCTCAACTATGGAGCGGGTTGGTGGAACTGCATTTGTCAGGTTTGATCACCAAGCAACCCCTCTTGCAAGTCAGCTATACCATCGAGCAAATCAGTTATTTTTAGGGAAATTCGAACCTTCATCATGAGCTTGAAAAGTAAAAAATTACCTATTCCTGGATTGCTTTGGGGTAATTATCCAGAAAAAGGAAGCTTGCTGAACAATGGTCATCTCTATCGCTATTTTGCCGATCGATTAGCTCAGAAAAAAAAAGTAAGTATTCAAAAAATCATCAATGCCAGTAGACTTGATATCTACGCAACTGCAAACATCCATAGTAAAGAATACTTATCTGCGTTACACAATCTGCGAATTAACCTAGCAAAAGATGGTTTTAGTGACGACAATGTGACAAAAGCATTCGCGCTCATTGATAAAGCATTTTATAGCATATTAAATGTACGTTTATTCGACACACAAAAAACTGCGGCTTACTACATACTAAAGAACCGTTTAGTGGAAATGGCAACAGGTGAAGGTAAAACTTATGCTATTGCTTTAGCTAGTGCTACTGCGGCTCTCAGTGGCATTCCTGTTCACATCATCACGGCAAATGACTATCTTGCCACCCGTGATGCCAACCTACTCAGAGAGTTTTATCAATCGCTTGGATTAAGTGTTGATAGCGCAGTTCATGACCAAGATATTAAACGAAGAAAACAGGCATACACAGCTGACATCACCTATAGCACGGCAAAAGAACTTGTATTTGATTATCTCCGTGATGCTATCCAACGAAAAAAAAATCCAGCTTTATTTGATTTTGATATTAATCCATCTAATCAAAATCTGTTGCTAAGAGGCTTGTGTATGGCAATTATTGATGAGGCAGATAGTATTTTAATAGACGAAGCATGTGTGCCACTGGTTTTGTCACAGGCAGTACATAACCAACAAGAGCAAAGTTATTATAAACAATCTTTAAATATAGCCTCTCAGTTAATCCCACATGAAGATTTTGAACTAAATGCTGTGACTATGCATGTAAAGCTAAACAGTCTAGGTCAATCAAAATTAGAAGCTGCAGCTTACTCATTACCCGCCGTTTGGTTTAACAAACTACACCGTGACGAGACTGTGCGCCAAGCACTGGCTGCATTACATTTGTATCATCGTGATCAACATTACATTGTAGCGGATGATCAGGTAAACATTATTGACGAAACTACAGGCCGTATAGCCAGGGGACGCTCTTGGTCGCGAGGATTACATCAACTTATTGAGTTAAAAGAGAACACAAAACAAACTGGAACGCTTTCGACAATTTCGCAAATTACTTATCAGCGGTTTTTTCCGAAATATTTACGTTTAAGTGGAATTAGTGGCACTTTACTTGAGTCTCGTCATGAACTTTTTAAAACCTACGGTTTATGCGTGAGCGAGGTACCACTACGCACACCTTGCAAACGTAAAATTTATCCAACTCGTTTATTTAGAAATGCATCAGAATTAAATGATGCACTTGTGGAACGAATTAGGTCAGTTACTGATATTGGGAGACCTGTACTTATTGGAACTTCATCAGTGGCAGAATCCGAGTCACTATCTAAGAGGCTAGAAGAATCAAGCATCAACCATGTTTTATTAAATGCAAAAAATGATGAACATGAGGCCGAATCCATTGCACATGCAGGCAATCAAAGCGCAGTAACAATTACAACAAATATGGCTGGAAGAGGGACAGATATCAAGATAAACGAAACAGTTAACCAGCTTGGCGGACTACATATTATCAACTGTCAAGTAAATATTTCCCATCGAATAGATCGTCAGTTAATTGGACGATCAGCTCGTCAAGGAGATAACGGAAGCGCGGAAACCTGGATTTCACTAGACAACACTCTTTTGCAACAAAATTTGCCAAACTGGCTAAAAAAGATATTAAAAAAGTATGCGCAAAAAACTCCTCAATATCTTATTAACTTAATACTTTATTTTGTTCAGCGCAGTCTGCAGAAGCATTACATATGGATGAGAAAGCGCTTACTCGAAAATGATATTGCACAAGATAAAAACAAGCTATAGGAGCAACTAATGAGCAATCAACTGCAACACAACTCATTATTAGACACAGACATCCCAGACTACTTTATCGACAAAACAGAGGAGATACAGGATGAAACAAAAGATCTATTAGGTTCAGACCTAAGAATGAATCCTGAGACCAAAAAACTTGGGGATTACAAGAATATTACCTCCAGTGCAAAAATCATTATCATCAGTGATGATGCGATTAATGCAGAAGTTATTGAGAGTTTCTTGACTGAATATGGCTTTAACAACTTCATTTTCATCAGCGATATTAACAATGCTTACGAAGCGATAGTTCAAAATCATCCAGATGCCATCTTATATGATAATAATGAGTTGCTACCTGAAACTTTTAGCTCGCTTGAGCAAATCATGAACAATACCAAATCTAGATTGGTTCCATTAATGATTTTGACAGCAGATTGTAGTATGCACTCCAAATTGAAACTTTTGGAAATGGGTGTAATTGACATTATTGAAAAGCCAGTACCCTCAAATGAGCTCTCTTTGCGATTAAGAAATATTCTATCAGTCAAAACACTTCAGGATCACATTGCTAACTATGATGCACTTACCAATTTACCTAAAAGAGAAACATTGTTGAGCCGCCTTGAACGTGGCATAAAATATGCGCAAAGATACAAAACGATAGGCGCTGTTCTATATATTGGTTTAAATAGAGTAAATTCAATTTACGATACGTTAGGTATAACAGTTGGTGACCAATTATTAAAAGAAGTTGCCAAAAGAATACAGAATATGGTGAGAGACAATGATATTATCAGCCGAGTAGATGAATTCGATATCGAAACGACCATATCACGATCAAATGAAAATGGCTTTTTAATTTTATTACCTATTATTCGAAAAGCAAGTGATGCTGCAATTGTTAGCTTACGGATTTTAGAAAAAATTAATGCTATTTACACCATAGAGGATAATGACTTCTATATTGAATGTAACGCCGGCATTTCTATTTTTCCAGATGATGGCTATCACAAAGAACCCATTATTCATGCTGCAAGCATTGCATTAAATAAGGCCAAATCAGACAGCAATACTAATTATATCTACTACTCTAAAGAGCTAAATGATCTTTCAAGCTATCGTGTAACGATGGAAAACAATATACGCAAGGCACTGGATAAAAATCAATTTGAAATTTACTACCAACCAAAACTATCAATCAAAACTAACGAGATAATAGGTGCAGAAGCGCTCATTCGATGGCCGCACCCCGAGTTAGGATTCATTAGCCCAGATGATTTCATACCCATAGCTGAAGAGTCAAATGATATATACGAAATAGGCAGTTGGATTATTGAAACTGTTATCCAACAAATAAAAAGTTGGAAACAATCTGGCCTAATCGTGCCACGTATTGCAATCAATATTTCAAGCTATCAATTCAAAAACAATAAACTACTCACCTGTATAGAGGAAGCACTGAGTCTAGCTGGCGTTAATGGTAGCGGTCTAACAATAGAACTTACAGAAACAGCTTATAAAGAAGATGTTGAAGAAATTGCTCGCATTCTTTCACAATTAAAGGAACTAGGGGCAAAGATATCAATTGACGATTTTGGCACTGGCTATTCTTCACTGATTCATTTAAAGCAATTACCGTTAGATGAAATAAAAATAGATCGTCTATTCACGATGGATATTAATCAATCAATGAATACTGAAGCTATCATTCTCGGCATTATTGCTATGGCCCACGAGCTAGGCCTGAAAGTAGTTGCTGAAGGTGTGGAAAATGAGCAACAGCTAGATTTCTTATTACAAAATAATTGCGACTATTACCAAGGCTATATTTATAGCCCTGCTATCAATGCCAATAAATTTGGCACGTTACTTGCTCAAGTTAGTTAGGTAAAAGCCGTTAACTAACTATGTAATAAGAAAGACTATTTCCAGTAAAATGCTAATTTCAGAAGCAGGTTCAAAGACTGCAAAGCAAAATTTCAAGCCTGAAAACTTGAATAAAGCAACAACAGTTCAGCAATATATCGAGTCTTTCTGTGTAAGAAATGATGATATTGCTGAGGCTGCTGTCATGCTATCAGAGAGCCAAGCTGATACGCTAATGAAATGTGCCCAATGGCCAGAGTCGCGAGAGCTGAACCTGGCTATGACTAACACAGCAAATGCTGCTATTAAAAGAGCTGGCACTGTAAAAATCATACCTGCCGTAAGCACTAATGACAATCATCAAGCCTGTGTTATCGCTACACCTTTAATTAAGAATAAAGTGACATTGGGAGCAATAGTAATTGCGGTTAAAACTTCCAATAACATAGAAACTACCGAACACGCCAATCAGTTAGAACAAGCTGCCGCTACTCTCTGTTCGATGGTTTTGTCATCCCCAACAGCCAGCAGACCTTCAGACGCAAACAAATTATTACAGCTACAAACTGCTTTTTTAAGAGAAGTTAATCTCATCAATGCCACTAACGCTTTTGTCAATGAATTGACAAGTTTGTTGAAATTTAGTCGTGTCAGCATTGGAGAATTAAAGAATCAACAAATCCAAATATTGGCAATATCGAATCATGTTGACTTTAAGTTTCATCAACCATTAGTTAAAAGCATCTCTGATGCAATGGAAGAGGCTGCTGACCAGACTGAATCTGTCTTATATCCACCACTTGAGGACGATAAGCCTAAATTACATTTAGCTCACAAAATCCTTTACAAAAAGACAGGTAAAACGACCTGTAGCATACCTTTAATTCATGAAGACAACATCATTGGTGTCATCAGTATTGAACACCAAAATAATACGATGTTAAGTAGGGAGTCAGTGATTTGGTATGAGAGCATTGCTAGATACTTTGCACCACTACTTGCTCTGAAGCAGAAAGCTGAAGAACCGTGGCACAAGCGAGCATACTCATCGCTCAAAAATCGATTTATTCAATTTATTTCTCAAGACAGCATAACACCTAAACTATTAGTCGCCACAGGCTTCATTGCTTGTCTTATCTTTACATTTATTCCAGTTACCTATCATATTGGCGCCAAAGCAAATATCGAAGGTGCTACACAACGCATTATTGCCGCGCCAGTTGATGGCTTTATTCATGAGGTTCATGCCAGACCTGGAGACGCAGTTAAAAAAGGTGACTTGCTGATTAAACTAGCTGATAAAGATTTAATTCTTGAAAAAGAAAAATGGGAGAGTGAAATTGTTCAGCAAGAAAATAACTTCAGTGGTGCACTTGCCAGACAAGACAGAACAAGTTATGCCATAAGCCAAGCAAAAGCAGCTCAAGCGCGAGCTGAACTAGCACTGATTGAACAAGCACTTGACCGTTTACATGTTCTATCACCAATCGATGGTGTGGTGCTAGAAGGTGACTTGACTCAATCATTAGGTGCACCAATAGCGTTGGGAGATAGCTTAATGACAATTGCTCCAAAAAACGAATATAGACTGATTATCAACGTTGACGAACGCGACATTAAAGAAATTGCTCTTGGTCAAACAGGCGCATTGGCATTATCAGCAATGCCGACAGAAAAGATGCACTTTACTGTTAGTCGTATTACACCTATGGCCAAGGTAAAAAATGGTTCAAACTCATATGAAGTAGAGGCCAAGATTCTGGGCGAATCAACTTTTTTACGCCCGGGAATGCAAGGTATAGCCAAAATTAAAGCCGGAAATAGATCTGGCTTGTGGAACATAAGCCACCGTATCGTCAACTGGACCAGAATGACACTTTGGAAATGGGGCATTTAATCACTCTACCAAGATTAACTAGAAAATATACTTATGAAAAAAAGCATTACTTTTATTACCGTTTTATTATTATCGCTAATTTCACAAAGCATCTATGCAGTGCAAACTTTTGGCTGCCTAATAGAGCCTTATCAGGTGGCTGAGGTAGGTACTCAGGTAGTAGGTGTCATAGATACAATTAAAGTTGAGCGCGGTGATAAAGTAAAAAAAGGACAGCTTATCGCCACACTTAAATCAGATGTGGAACGTGCTTCTGTAGGTGCTGCTAATACACGTGCTAAAGCAATTGCAAATGTTAATGCAGCAAAAGCGAACTATGAGTTTGATATTGTCCGCTTAGAACGTGCGAAGAACCTGTTAAAAAAGAATTTTATTTCTATCCAAGCGCTTGACAAAATCGAAGCTGAAACAAAAGTTTCAAACCAAACATACATGCAAGCGATTGAACAGCAAAAGATAGCTGAAGAAGAACTTGCTATAGCTTCGTCACAACTATCACAACGACAAATCAGAAGTCCTTTTAATGGCGTTATTACCGATCGATATATGTCAACTGGCGAACGTGTAGATGAAAAGCCTATTGTACGTGTGGCAGAGATAAATCGACTAAGAGTACAAGTAGTTGTACCAGTAGAATACTATGGAAAAATCAAAGTGAATGATGAGATAAGCATCACACCTGACTTTCCAGAAGCGCCAGTTTTGCAAGGGAATATCTCTTTAATCGATAAAGTAATTGACGCTGCCAGCAACACATTCCGTGTTCAGCTAGAAATTGACAATGCCGATTTGAGCCTTCCTGCAGGTTTGAGGTGTAAGGCAGACTTTGGTCTGGAAAAGCCGATAAAATCTGAATAGATTATTAAGTGAATGACTAATAATATCTATCCTCCAACGTCTAAAAAAATGCTCATAGAAGCATTAGAGCAGCGTATTTTATATTCTGCAGATGCAGGATCTCTGCTACTTGATTATGATGACTCAAATCAGGCTACAGAAATCAGAGTCATCGAACCTGAAACATCTAGTTATAGCACCACAAGCGCTCAAGAAACAAACATTCAACGCTATGAAATTGTGTTTGTAGATACTAACGTTGAAGACTATGAAACTCTAGTAAATGATGTAATAGCACAACAAGATAGTACTAAACAAATTGAAATCGTCTTATTAGATAAAAACGAAGACGGTCTAAGACAAATCAATCAAGTATTAGATAGCTATGAAAATGTAAATGCAGTCCACCTGATTGGTGATGGCACGATAGCTAAAATGAATTTAGGTGGCAGCCTTCTTACGCAAGAGTCTATTCAAAATACATATGCAGATGCATTTCGCGAGCTAGGCACTCACTTAAGTGCCGATGCAGACATACTTATATATGGCTGTAATTTTGGTCAAGGTGATGCTGGAGCATTAGCCGTACAAACAATAGCTCAGCTCACAGGTGCTGACGTTGCTGCCAGCGATGATCTTACAGGACATTCTGAATTAAAAGGCGATTGGGAACTTGAGGTTGCGTTTGGTGACATCAATAGCGAACTAGTGTTTTCGACCGATGTAATGGTCAATTGGCATGGCACACTGGAAATCGTTGCGGAGAGTGGTGAAACGCTAGTAAATACCTCAACACCTGAGAATCAATGGACGACACCTTACGGCGGCGGTAACGTTGCTATGGACGATGCTGGTAACTATGTAGTTGCTTGGTCTGACTATCGCAACGGAAATTACGACACATACGCAAAAGTTTACAATGCTGATGGCAGCGTTCGCGTCGGTGAGTTTCTAGTTCATACTACAAATTCAAGTGCACAAGACTGGTCTAATGTCTCGATGGCTAACAACGGCAATTTTGTAGTGACCTGGAGCGATGATAGATCTGGCAACTACGAAACCTACATGAGGTTATTTGATATAAATGGCTCGCCACTTACGAGCGAAACACAAGTATCATTAGGTACTGGGACTGAAGACGCACATGCAGTGGATTTTGCTGGAGATGGGTCTTTTGTTATCACTTGGCAAAACGCATCTACAAATAGTGGAGACATTTACTTCCAGCGATTTAACTCAAGTGGCGTAGCCCAAGGAGGAAATACGCTTGTAAATTCCACCACGGCCGACATTCAAAACCATCCTGATGTCGCCGTCAATGAAGATGGATCATTTGTAATTAGTTGGATGAGCAGAGGACAGGATGGCAATCTAAATGGCATGTACTTTCAGCGGTTTGATGCAAGTGGTATCGCTCAGGGTTCTGAAACACTCATTAATCAGACAACTTCCGGTGAACAATGGTACGGCACTATAGACAATGATGCATCTGGTAACTTCGTAGCCACTTGGATGAGCGTTGACGGTAACGGCTACGGCATTTACGCACGCCGTTTTAATGCCTCTGGCACAGCTCTGAGTAACGAATTTTTAGTTAATACTTGGACGCAGGGAGATCAGGGCTCGCCTAATATCGCTGTGAACGATAATGGTAGTTTTGTTATCACTTGGCATGATTCCTCGGGTCATGATGGTACTGGTTTCGGTATCTATGCGCAGCATTATGACACTACTGGCAATGCACTTGGCGGAGAAGTCCAAATTGCCCAAACCACATCTAATGACCAAAAAAATCCTACCGTTGCTATTAGCGGTTCCTCTAGCGTCATTGCTTGGAGCGGCAACGGAACCCAATCAGGACAAAGTGATACTACGGGTGTGTTCGTGCGACGTTTC
>JBNLAC010000013.1:0-45125 GCA_050301935.1 Methylophilaceae bacterium
TTACTTAACATACCTTGCGCCATAATATATGGAGCACTCGCTTGCACTTGTGGCTGTGAACCTACTTGCTTGGCCAACATCTTCCATTGGCTCAACTGATTAGAATATTCGGTGATTTCGATATGAGAAGCCACACCAAGAATGCGACTACGAAGCTCTGACTGAAAACCATTCATTACCGACAGTACAATGATTAATGCAGCTACCCCTAGCGCGATACCCACCATACTAGTCAATGAAATAAAGGAAATAAAATGGTTTTTACGTTTAGCGCGGGTGTAACGCAGCCCGACGAACAACTCATAAGGCAAACCAGTTTTCGCAAAAAAATGACTGAAAATTGACATTGCGAAATCTTAACAGCTTATGCCATCAAGATTACAATGCTTTTACTAAATTTTAGTAAAAATTAAACAATCAGTTCAAAACAGACCCACTCGCGATGATTACTAACAACCTGTCCTGCTAGCACCATCTGAGAATCATTATTAATATTTAATTGATAACGTGCAGCACGCTTGTATTCGTATCTGGGTATAATCAATCTTGGGCGCTCTTGAAATTCACCTTCAATAAACAATCCTGAAAAGCTGTCAGAGTAGGAAAGTTTGTCTTCATTATCATTCACATCGCATCTAGATAGAGTCTCGTCTATCATATTTTTTTGTGCTTTTTTCACTTCTGAAGCGATTGTTCTAGGGCTGATTTTCAGCAAACCAATTCGATAGGAACCATTAGCCTTTTGTCTCACCGTTTTGATTTCTGCCAATGCAATATGATTAGCGTTATCAACAATCGAATATGCGACCAATGCTCCAATTTTCACCCATGGACTAAGCACGCTCCCCAGCTCTACAGAAAAACCACTTTTACTCTCCTCCAGCATTACCCAGTTTTCACGCGATATTGCATTTAATTTGGGTGCACTGAGATACTCATGGGGCGGCATCAAGCTCAGTTGGTCAAAATGAATATTAATGTTTGATTTCTTCGCCGCATAATTTAACTTTTTTAGCCTTTTATAAATATCTTCAATTCCATGACTGACATTCAACACGCTAAACTTGGCAGCTCGCTCCTCGACCCTGCGTTGACGTTTGTATCCCTTCACACACCAATCGACACGCAGTTTTTTAAATAAACTAACAATATCTTCTGTGGAAGCAATGGCACGTAAGTGAAATTTATCTAGCGGTTTTCTGGTGTCGACAGCACATAGATAACTCTCAATCAAGTCAAGCACATCAGCTGTTCGCCAAAATCGAAAGTCCGGGTGATATTTGGCACCGCGAATACGCTGGGGTCTATTATCCTCACTCAGGTGAATATAAAATTGATATTCTTTTTGTTTGGTATAACGATTTGTAATAAGTGGATTGGTAGACCATATCTTCAATATACGATCAGTTAACTCGATTTGAATCTGTGAATAGCTACCCGTTTGTATAGTATCCAGCATAAACCCTCGTTTGAGTAGCATAGCAATACTTGTTTCTCTCTTTTGGTGCTCATATAGAAAAAACACACGGTTCATCATTGCCGATTCTTCCGCAACTCTGATGATTCTATGAACACTTTTCCACATCCCCAATGGTGCGGGTTGATCATCAAAATAACGCCACTTTGCCATAATAAAAGCAGCATTCAGGTAACGACCTAACAATAGGTTAATTTTTTCTGATGTAAGCTTGAGTTTATTTTGAGTTTGATAAGCAGCAACTACTGTCGCATAAGCAGTATATAACTGACGAAGATAGACATGTGTGGCATCATCTAGCTCTTTTTGCATATCTGAGTTTTTATTCATATTTTTCAGATAGTTATGAGTTAAATCTTGCAGTTTAGGATATACTTTTTCATCCAACTCGAGTATAAAATCTATGCTTTGCAGCAAATGCTTATGTCTAGCATTACCAATCTGAACTAACTGCTCAGTTGTTTTTCTTAATAGCTCCATCTCAGTCAGCTCGGACAAGTGATGCATGAAGCCTGCCTTTTGCGTTAAATTGTTAGGATGAATAACAGCTTGAACTTTATGAATAACTGTACCCAGCATTAGAATAATTGCCCTATTTTCATGATATGCCTAGCAACATGCAAATTACATACCAGATAACTATGACAGAATATGATTAAATAAATGGGAAACGAAAATGAAAAAAGCGCAGCATGTCTAGAGGCTGCGCTTTTGATTGTTCGCGATTAAATAATTAGACTAATGCCTCAAAAATAATCCAATCACGTTGCTTGTTAATCACCTTGCCAGCCGTGACCAGATGATTATCGCCCTCTATATTGATATTATAAAGCTTACCTCTTTTAAACTGCTTTCTTGCAATCAGCAATTTAGGTTGCAAATTAGCATCATTATCAATCAAAAAACCTGGGAAAGGCGCGGAATGGTGCAGATGTTCCTCCCCGTCCTCAAGGTAATATCCGTCAACAGGCTGATCAACTGAACTTTTATCCACGAGCGTTAGTATGACAGCAGCTACATTATGCGATATTTTTTTAAACCCTGCCCGGTATGTCCCTTTTCTGAGCTTTCTAACACTTTTGATTTCTGCAAGATTAAACCCTTTTTGATATCCCATCTCGGTATAACCAACGATAGCACCGACTTCAGCCCATGTCGCTGGCTCCGTACCAAAATCAACACCAAATCCGCCAGCGCTTTCATCCACCATCCACCAATTTTCATCACCCAAGGCCGAAGCATTTTGATTTGCGCTAGATGGCTGCGCAGGTCTATGCGTAGCTACTTTGAGCTCAAAGGTAAAACTATCTCTATCCGCATCATTTTCCTGTTGTTTTGCCTGTATTCGCATCAATCGCTGATGTATTATTGGTATGGTATGACTAACATTAATTAAACTGTTTTTTTGGTTTCTTTTCTCACTCCTACGCTGTCTGGAATAGCCTTCAATACACCAGTCAATTCTCAGTTTTTTAAACAGTTTAACTATCACTGCAGGACGTGCAATCTTATCTAAACCAAACTCTCGCAATGGTTTTTGCATATCCACTGCGCATAAGTAAGCCTCCATTAAATCAATTAATCGTGTCGTTTTCCAATAGCGGCAATTAGAGAAGCGCTCTTGGACCCTCAGCCGTTCTGGTCCTTTATCATCCTCTAACTGGATAAAGAAATGATAGCGGTTTGGTTTAAATGTATTGACGATTAATGGATTTGTCGCCCAAATTTTCAGAATACGATCTGTCAATTCGATTTCAACTTGTGTGTAGTTACCTTTCTGTAGAGTATCTACCATAAAGCCACGTTTTAATAACGTTGCTATACTAGTTTCTTTTATCTGGAAGCTATATAAAAATAAATTTTTATTCAAAATTGACAATTCTTCGGCAATTTTGATGACTTTATGTACATTTTCCCAGACGCCATGTGGCGCTGGTTGATCATCGAAATAACGCCATTTCGACATCATAAACGCTGCGTTTAAATAACGCGCCAGTAATAAATTGATTTGATCTGGTTCCAGCTTTACTTTTGCTTGTGCTTTATAAGCATCTAGAATTTGCGAGTAGGAAGCATAAAGCTGACGAAGAAACTCATACACTACAATATGGACATCTTCTTTAAGTGATTTATCATCTTTTAATTTAATCAAGTAGTTATGTGTTACACGCTTCACTTTTTGATAAGAGTGTTCATCTGCTTCGAGGACTAATTCAATCTTGTCTTTTAAGTCTTTAGGGAAGAAGAAATCAATCTTGGACAATTGCTCTTTAGCGGTAATCAGGGCATCAAGATCGGTCATACCTTCAAGCGTGTCTAACCAGTCAAGCTTGTCATTAGCACCTTGACTTAATACTTTTTGAACTGTACTTAAAAACCCACCCAACATCTAACCGTAACTTTCGTATTAATCCTAATCAGGTCTAATACAGCAATTAACATACCAACAATAGCAATTATTATAATTTGCCATATTGAATACTTGAATAAAATATAAAGACAGCTGTTAAAATAGCGCCATGTTTACAGGAATTATAGAAGCCGTAGGAAAGATTGAAACCATTTTAGGTTCAGATAATGACCTTCAAGTCACCATACATACTGACCAGCTAGGCTTGGATGATGTAGAGGTGGGAGACAGTATCGCTGTAAATGGCGTTTGCTTAACGGTAACCAATTTGGATGGGCAGAGTTTTACAACTGACATTTCAAAAGAAACGCTAAGTGTGACAACAGGGTTAAATTACTCAGGTCCCGTAAACCTTGAGAAAGCCTTACGTGCCAACGATCGGCTTGGCGGACATTTGGTCAGTGGTCATGTGGATGGTATTGGCGTGGTTAAAAAGTTCGAGCCCGTTAATGATTGTTGGCTATTAGAGATTGAGGCACCTCATGCGATTTCGAAATACATAGCTCGCAAGGGTTCAATTTGCGTCAATGGGGTCAGCCTTACAACCAATACAATTGAAAATGACTTATTTAGTATCAATCTGATCCCACATACTGTTGAAAAAACGACTCTTGGGTTGCTTAAAACTGGCAGCCAAGTTAATTTAGAAATAGATTTGATTGCTCGTTACGTAGAAAGAATGCAGCAATGGGAAAAAGAAAGTAATTAAAAATGCCTCACCGCAAAATTAGTCCTGTTACAGAAATTATTGCCGATATCAGAGACGGTAAAATGGTTATTTTAGTGGATGATGAAAATCGTGAAAATGAAGGCGATTTTGTCATTGCAGCAGAATTTGCAACCGCTGAAAACATTAACTTTATGGCTAAACACGGACGTGGACTAATTTGTTTGACGCTCGATGAAAAAAGGTGCCAACAGTTGAATTTGCCGCAAATGGTTAACCATAACGGCACTCGTTTAGGAACCAACTTCACAGTTTCTATTGAGGCCTCCAGCGGCGTAACTACGGGGATCTCAGCAGCGGATCGTGCCAGAACAATTCAAGCAGCCGTGGCTAAGGATGCCAACGCTAACAGCGTTGTTAGTCCTGGTCATGTATTTCCGTTAAAAGCGATGAACGGCGGTGTATTGGTGCGAGCGGGGCACACTGAGGCAGGGTCAGATTTAGCTGCACTAGCTGGATTGGAGCCATGTAGCGTCATATGTGAGATTCTTAAGGACGATGGTGAAATGGCACGCCTTCCCGATTTAGTCGAAATAGCGGCCGGACATAATATCAAAATCGGCACGATAGCTGATTTGATTCATTACCGTAGTGAACATGAAACATTAATTGAAAGGGCTGTAGAACGCCCTATTAAGACACCATATGGACAAATGCAGCTTATCGCTTATCGAGATAAGATATCAAAAGAAACACATCTTGCATTGGTAAAAGGAAGCCCTAGCCCTGATATAGAAACGTTAGTTCGCGTACATGAACCACTATCCGTATTCGACTTATTGGATAGCACAAGCGCTTCGCATAGCTGGAATACATTAAAAGCAATGCAAACAATCTCCAATGCCGAATGCGGCGTAATGGTACTCCTCTATCATAGCGAATCTGATACAGATTTAATCAGTCGTATTCAAGAAGCTGATGAGCCGATTCGCTACAACCAAGAACTCAGAACATACGGAATTGGTTCGCAAATTTTGTTGGATTTAAACGTTAAAAAAATGAAACTAATGGCCACACCACGTAAAATGCCAAGTATGGATGGCTTTGGTCTAGAAATAACTGGTTATCTAGAAGCTTGAGCTGCACGATATTGTGAACACTAAATCATTTATTTGGGTCAAAATTTACTGAAATTATGTTAAAGTAATGACATTGGAAAATATCAATCTTACAGGTCAGTTTCTTATTGCAATGCCTAGCATGTCTGACCCTCGTTTTTCCCAAACAGTCACCTTTATCTGCTCACATTCGGAAGATGGGGCAATGGGCATTGTTCTCAATAGACCAACCGAACATAGCATTGCCGACTTACTCAAACAGATTAAACTAGACGCTTTACCATCACCAATACTGAAGAACCATGTATTTGAAGGTGGACCAGTTCAACAGGAGCGTGGCTTTGTTTTGCATGTGCCACATATAGAATATGACTCCACAATTCAAATCAATGAATCCATTGCACTGACTACCTCAAAAGATATATTGGAAGCGGCAGCGAAAAACGAAGCGCCAAAAAAAATGATGGTGGCCCTTGGCTATGCTGGATGGTCGCCAGGACAAATAGAAGAAGAAATGGCGATGAACGCATGGCTCAACATAGAAGCCAAACAAAACGAGTCTTTACACCAGATTATTTTTGACGCCCCTCCCCATGATCGATTCAATATAGCCATGCAAATGATGGGGCTCGACCTAAGCAACCTTTCAGACATTGCAGGTCATGCTTGATATGTTGAACCAGAGTCACTTACCTATCATGGAGCGCAGCTACCCACATATTGAAGGCACGGTGCTCGCTTTCGACTTTGGTGAAAAACGCATCGGCGTCGCTGTCGGTGAAACATCTATAAAGTCAGCACATGCACATTGCACAATCGACTCTGAAGTGAACACCATCAGGTTTAGGGAAATAGGTCGCCTGATTAAAGATTGGCAACCAAACTTATTGATTGTTGGTTTACCAACTTACTTAGATGGTAAGGCTCACCAGCTTACAGCTTTAGCAAAAAAATTTGCCCAACGACTAGAAGGTAGATTCAATTTACCAGTTCTGTTAGTTGATGAACGTCTGAGTTCAGCAGAAGCATCTCAACATTTAACTGATGTAGGCATCAAAGGTCAGGCACAAAAAACCATGATTGATGCTGTTGCTGCGCAAGTAATATTACAATCTTATTTTGATAGAAGCTAAACAACTTAATAAAACAATGCAATTACCTGATCCTGAAACACTGTTAAGTGAAATTACCACAAAAATAAAAAATAGCATAAGCGATAATAGCGCCATTGTTGGTATACATACTGGTGGCGTATGGATAATGGAGAGATTGCTTGCAAATTTAGATAAAGCCATTCCATTTGGCACGCTAGATGCTGCACTATATAGAGATGATTATCCTCAACGCGGTCTAAAAAGATCCACGCAACCAGCTAATATCCCTTTTGATGTCCAAAATAAAGACATTATTTTAATCGATGATATTTTTTATACTGGGCGTACAACACGAGCAGCTATTAATGAGCTATTCGACTATGGTAGACCTGCGAGCATCACGCTAGCTGTTTTGATTAATCGCGGCGGTGCAGAGTTACCGATTGCGCCACAAATCGTCGGTGCAACAATACCTATCGCGGCAAGCCAAAACTTTAAACTTTCACGATCAGAACAAGGCACTTTGGCGCTTGCGCTTGAAAATAGTCAGGATGCTAACTATGTATAATCCTCAACTAACTAACGATGGCAAACTTAAACACTTGCTCAGCATTGAAGGGTTACCAAAACATATTCTTACCCACATCATGGACACCGCTGAGACATTTGTAGGGGTAGCAGAGAGAGATGTAAAAAAAGTCCCGTTATTACGTGGCAAAACAGTATGTAATATCTTTTTCGAAAATAGTACGCGTACGCGCACGACATTCGAAATTGCTGCTAAACGGTTGTCTGCCGATGTGATTAATCTGAATGTCAGCACTTCATCACAATCAAAAGGTGAGGCAATCATTGATACAGTCAACAACTTAATTGCCATGCATGCAGATATGTTTGTAGTCAGGCACAGTCAGAGCGGTGCGGCCCATCTTATTGCGCAACATGTACCAAACAACATCAGCGTTATCAATGCAGGCGATGGCCGACATTCTCACCCCACCCAAGGATTACTTGACGTATTTACAATACGCCGGCATAAGCCTGAAATGCATAATCTGCGCATTGCCATTGTTGGCGACATCTTGCATTCTCGTGTTGCACGTAGTGAAATACATGCGCTGACCACGCTTGGTGTACCTGAAATTCGTGTCATTGCGCCAAAAACATTACTGCCCAAAGAAGTTGAAAAACTTGGTGTGCATGTCTACCACGACATGAGTGCTGGACTTAAAGATGTTGATGTCGTCATGATGCTGCGTTTGCAAAATGAACGCATGAGCGGTGCGATGTTACCTAGTACGCAGGAGTTTTTTAAAACCTATGGTTTAACTCCAGAAAAACTTGCGCTTGCAAAACCCGATGCAATAGTGATGCATCCCGGACCAATGAATAGAGGAGTAGAAATTGACTCGCGCGTTGCCGATGGTACACAAGCCGTTATTTTGCCACAAGTAACTTATGGTATTGCGATTAGAATGGCGACAATGGCAATTCTTGCGGGAGGTATTGCATGAAAATACATATTAAAAATGGTCATCTAATTGATCCTAAAAATAATATCGATGCAAAGCAAGATTTGTATATTGCCGCAGGTAAGATTGTTGGTGTTGGCACAGCGCCAGCACAGTTTACCCCAAATCAAACGATAGATGCTAATGGGCTGATTGTTGCACCAGGGTTTGTTGATTTATGTGCAAGGCTAAGAGAGCCAGGCGACGAATATAAAGCTACTTTGGAAAGTGAGCTACAAGCCGCAGCAGCAGGCGGTATCACTAGCCTATCGTGTCCACCAGATACAGACCCTGTTTTAGATGAGCCAGGCTTAATTGAAATGCTAAAACTGCGTGGATGGCGCCATAACTTAGCCCGAATCTATCCGCTCGGCGCATTAACACAGAAGCTTGAAGGTAAAAGCATTACAGAAATGTATGAACTGACAGAAGCTGGTTGCAGAGGCTTTACGCAAGCAGATGAGCCTATTGTTGATACGCAAGTTTTGTGGCGTGCGTTCGAATATGCAGCCACTTTTGGCTACACCATTTTTCTCAGACCAGAAGATCCTTTCCTTGGATATGAAGGCGTTGCCCATGATGGCGAGGTAGCTGGCAGGCTTGGGCTAAAAGGAATACCAAGTGCAGCTGAATCTATCAGAATCTCAACTATTTTACGTATCGCTACAGAAACAAAAGCTAGAGTTCACTTCTGTCGCTTATCTACCGCTGAAGGTGTAGCGCTGATTAGAGAAGCTAAAAAAAATGGTATCGCAATAACTGCGGATGTAAGTGCTCATCATTTACATCTAACAGAGCACGATATTGGTTACTTTAATACACATGCACGGCTCAAACCACCATTGAGATCCAGCAGAGACAGAGAAGCATTGTGTCAGGGTGTTAAAGATGGCACGATCGATGCTGTCTGTTCAGACCACGCACCAGTTGATGAGGATGCAAAACTGATGCCATTCGCCGAAGCTGAAGCTGGCGCTACAGGTTTAGAATTATTACTTCCACTAACACTGAAGTGGGCAAATGAAAGCAAGGTTTCATTGTACGATGCAATTTCAACAATAACCATACAGCCTGCAAATATTTTAGGTATAGACAGTGGTCATCTTAGTTTGAACGCGAATGCTGATATTGTATTGATTAATACTGATGCCGAATGGCAAGTTAGACCGGAAACTTTAAAAAGCCAAGGTAAAAATACTGTTTTCATCAATATGGAAGTTACAGGAAAAGTAGTTGCCACTCTACTCAATGGTCAATATACCTACCAGAGCAATCAATAGATAGTGTACTGAACGGATTTCGCTCAATCACTAGGGGGTTGACGTACTAGGAAAAGACAGTAATAGTGCTATTTTGCTGTAACAAGCTTATTTATTAGACATTGTTTATTTCTGGGGAGTAAAAATGAGTACATTCGGATGTTGTTTTTGGTGGCTGCTACTAGGCGCGCTCATTGGCTGGTTACTAAACTACTTGCTTTGCCGGTGTTCCAATAAATCAAAACTGAAAAAAGAAGCAGATGAAATCAAAAATTATATTGCTTCAAAAGCAGAGGATACCAAAGATTCAACTGTTAGCGCACTAAACGAAACAAAATCTGCTGCCAAGTCTGCCGCTGATGATCTAAAAACTAAAACTGAAAATGTAAAGTCTGCTGCCAAATCGACAGCTAAAGAAGTAAAAAAATCAACTACTGCAAAAGCCTCGAAATTAGCTGATCAAGCAAAAGTGACGATTGACTTAGTCGCAGCGAAAGCAGCCGGCATCAAAATTAAAAATGCAGACGACTTAACTGTAATTGAAGGAATCGGTCCTAAAATCAATGATCTATTCAAAGCAAACGGTCTAAAAACATTTGCCGATGTCGCCTCTGCAACTGTGCCACAGATGCGTAAAATTTTAGATGCTGGTGGCGCACGTTTCCGTATCGCTAATCCGGGCACATGGGCAAAACAAGCAAAACTAGCTGCCAATAACAAATGGGCGGAACTGAAAAAGCTACAAGACGAATTGTCTGGCGGCATCAAAAAATAATCAGAGGTAAGATAATATGCATGATCATCAATCAAGTTATGCTTTTTGGAGTTGGTTTGTTGCGGTAGTACTTGCCGTTGTTTTGTTACTTATGTACGTAAATGGTAATGGCCCAAGCAGTACTTGCTGTGAGACAACTAAAGCGCCTACGGCCAGCAGTTTTTCTTCTACAGATCAGACGCCAATTGTGAGTGAGGCATTTAGCTTCTCTGCCTCAGCTTCTGAATTTACAGGTAATGGTGATGCGAGCAATATCACCTGGATCAGCGATCTTGATGCCTTAAAAGCACTCTTAAGTGACGATCTAAAGGCTGAAGGCGATGAATTAACAGTTACTTTGACCGGCGAGGTTGATTCTGAAGAAATGAAACAACAGAAACTGGCGAATGCGCAGGCATTTTTTGGTCCTGATGTATCTATTAATAATCAAATCACTGTTGCTATGCCGATGGCAGTAGACGCACCACCTGCGGCAACATTGTATTTTGAGTCAGGCGTACATGGCTTACCTGTAAATGCTGGCAGCATCTTGGAGAGTAGTGTTGAATGGCTGAACACCCATCCTGAAACAAAAGCTATTATCTCAGGCTTTCATGATGCAACAGGCGATTTTGAAAGTAACCAACTACTTGCAAAAAAACGAGCGCAATCGGTTAGCAATGCACTCATTGCTGCAGGTATAAATGCTGACAGAATTGAAATGCGTAAGCCTGAAAGTACACAAGGGGATGGTGACTTGAGTGAAGCACGACGAGTTGAAGTAACGATACAGTAATTAGTCATCGCAGCCATATGCAAAAAAGCCGATATATCTCTATATCGGCTTTTTGTTATATTGGAATAATTAGATCATATCCATATGATCTAGGCCTGCAGAAAGATCTCTGTCTTTTGATGCTTTACCCTCTAACTTGAATCGTAATCTCAAGTCATTAACGGAGTCTGCATTACGAAGTGCGTCTTCATAGCTAATTTCACCTGCTTCATGCAAATCAAATAGTGACTGGTCAAACGTTTGCATACCCAGCTCTCTTGATTTTGCAATCACAGACTTAATTTCATGCACATCACCCTTAAATATCAAATCAGATATTAGCGGTGTATTCAACATTACTTCAACAGCCGCGGTGCGTCCTATTCCATCTATTTTTGGAACCAAACGCTGAGAGATAAAGGCACGTACGTTTAAGGACAAATCCATTAATAATTGTTGCCTACGCTCTTCAGGGAAAAAGTTAATAATACGATCCAGAGCCTGGTTTGTACTGTTCGCATGTAAGGTTGACATACATAGATGCCCAGTCTCAGCAAAAGCAACAGCATAATCCATTGTTTCACGATCACGTATTTCACCAATCAAAATAACATCTGGTGCTTGTCGGAGTGTGTTTTTAAGTGCTGCCTGCCCGCTCTCCGTGTCTACTCCAACCTCTCGCTGCGTAATGACGCAGTTTTTGTGATCATGCATAAACTCTACCGGATCTTCAATGGTAATAATATGCCCATGACTATGTTCATTACGGTAGCCTATCATTGCAGCCAAAGACGTAGATTTACCAGAGCCAGTTCCGCCGACAAAAATAACAAGCCCGCGCTTGGTCATTGCAATATCTTTCAGTACAGCGGGCAAACCTAACTCTTCAAATGTTGGAATTTTGGAATTAATGGTCCTAAATACCAAACCAACTGAGCCTCTTTGCACAAATGCATTAACCCTAAATCTTGCAACATTCGGAATGCCTATTGCAAAATTACATTCATTAGTCGCATCAAACTCAGCCGCTTGCTTATCATTCATGATTGAACGGCAAATTTCACGTGCTTGCTGTGGTGATAGCACTTGAGAATTAACTGGCGTCATTTTTCCATCCACTTTCATTGCTGGTGGAAACCCCGCGGTAATAAACATATCTGATGCTTTTTTTCCTAACATTAGCCTCAGTAAATCAAATACAAACTTTTCCGCTTGCCCTTTTTCCATCACTATATCCTAACTCTTTTAACCAACTATAGACTCTTTATTCGCTGCCTTACCTCGTGCTTCTGCTGCAGAGATGATATTTCTTCTAACCAGATCCTGTAAATTCTGATCTAGCGTTTGCATACCAATATTTTGACCTGTTTGGATAGCAGAATACATTTGCGCAACTTTATTTTCACGGATCAGGTTTCTAATCGCTGGTGTACCAATCATAATTTCGTGAGCTGCAACGCGACCCTGCTCATCCTTGGTTTTACAGAGCGTTTGTGAAATAACTGAGCGTAAAGATTCAGACAACATTGAACGCACCATTTCTTTTTCAGCCGCAGGAAACACATCGACAATACGGTCTACCGTTTTTGCCGCAGAGCTGGTATGTAAGGTACCAAAAACCAAGTGCCCTGTTTCTGCAGCGCTCAGGGCAAGACGAATAGTTTCTAGGTCGCGCATCTCCCCTACCAGAATCACATCTGGGTCTTCACGCAATGCTGAGCGCAATGCATTTTGGAATGAAAGTGTGTGTGGGCCAACCTCACGTTGATTAATCAAAGATTTTTTAGATTGGTGCACAAACTCAATGGGGTCCTCAACGGTAAGAATATGTCCCATCTCATTTTCGTTAATATAATCAATCATTGCTGCTAGCGTAGTTGATTTACCTGAGCCAGTTGGTCCTGTCACTAACACAATACCCCTTGGTGTATCTGCAATCTCCTTGAAGATAGGAGGACAATTAAGTTCTTCCAATGTCAGAATCTTAGATGGAATCGTCCGAAACACTGCACCGGCACCTCGGTTATGATTAAATGCGTTAACCCTGAACCTTGCCAGATTAGGAATTTCAAAAGAAAAGTCACATTCCAGTGTCTCTTCGTATACTTTACGTTGACCATCATTCATGATGTCATAGACCATATCGTGAACTTGCGTATGATCCATTGAAGGGACATTGATTTTACGCACATCCCCATGTACCCTAATCATTGGCGGCAAACCTGCGGAAAGGTGTAAATCCGAGGCTTTATTTTTTACGGAAAAGGCGAGTAAATCTGAAATATCCACTTTTAACTCCTGTTATAATCGCATTCTTAAGACTTTACATAAAGTATATTCTTTAAGATCATTGAATTATGACCATAATTTCTGATTCCTTGCAAGTGATTCGGGCAAATATCGCCAATGCCAAGCAAGGAGCAAAACGCCTAGACGATGTTAAATTATTAGCAGTTAGCAAAGCGCAAACGGCTGAAAAGCTTAGGGAAGCTTACAATGCGGGACAAACAGCATTCGGAGAGAATTATGTTCAAGAGGCAATCAGCAAACAAGCGTTGTTGGAAGATTGCAACATTGAGTGGCATTTTATTGGCCCTATTCAAAGCAACAAAACACAGTTGATTGCTGAACATTTTAGCTGGGTTCACTCAGTCGACCGCTTAAAAATAGCGCGACGACTATCAAGCGCTAGGTCAGATCAACTACCTCCATTGAATATCTGTATCCAAATTAACAGCAGTAATGAAGATTCAAAAAGCGGTGTGCAAATGCCAGCATTAATTGACTTGGCTAAAGAGGTAACTCAATTACCACACCTCAAGTTACGTGGACTCATGGCAATACCTGCTCCCACGCAAGATATTGCATTACAACATCAACAGTTTAAAGTAGTAAAAGAAGCATTCAATCAGTTATTGGCGGCTGGCTTTGATTTAGATACATTATCAATTGGGATGTCATCTGACTATATAGCTGCGATTGAAGAAGGTGCTACCATTGTGCGGATTGGCTCTGCTATATTTGGTGAACGGGATAATACACATACCTCATGAAAGATAACTGATGAAATTAGCATTTATTGGTGGCGGCAATATGGCAAAGGCACTTATTGCTGGCCTACATACGCAGCACTTCATTATGACGGATATCACCGTTATTGAACTCGATAAAGCAAAGCATGAAGCTCTGCAAACACAATATGGCGTTATTGTGTCCGATTCACTAAAGGATTTAGCAAGTAGCAATGTGATCGTTTTGGCAGTCAAGCCACAACAATTAGCACAATTAGCACAAAATTTAGCGCCAATACTCTCCAATCAGCTGATTATTTCTATAGCGGCTGGTGTGCTACTTAAAGATTTGAGTCAATGGCTCAATAATTATGACATTATCGTGCGCGCAATGCCTAATACACCAGCGCAAATTCAATCTGGGATTACGGGCTTATATGCTTTACCCAAAGTAAGTTCAACTCAAATAGCTATGGCAGATCAAGTTTTATCAGCTGCTGGTAGTACGTTATGGTTAGAAAGCGAGCAAAAATTAGATGCTGTTACCGCCATCTCTGGTAGTGGCCCTGCTTATGTGTTCTATTTTATAGAGGCCTTGGAAGCGGCGGCTGTCAATTTAGGTCTTAACCAAACTGAAGCAAAGCAGCTAAGTATCGCAACTTTTAAAGGGGCTGGGTTGTTGGCAGATGCCAGCGATGTACCGGTCTCAACATTACGCGAACAAGTCACCTCAAAAGGTGGTACAACAGAACAAGGACTCATTAGTCTACAAGACAGTCATGTAAAAGAAGCGATTATGCTTGCTGCTAAAAAAGCATATGATCGAGCGGTCACACTTGGTCAAGAGCTAGCACAATTACACAAATAATACCCTTAAAAGGAAATAGTGATTATGATTACCAGCGCCGCCCACTTTCTAATTTCAACAATCCTTAATATTTTAACGATGATGTTTTTATTGCGTTTTTTAATGCAAGCAACCAAAACATCGTTTTTTAATCCTATCGGTCAAATCGTCATGGCACTGACGGATTTTGCGGTCAAACCAGCACGCAGATTTATTCCTAGTTGGAAAAAAAATGACCTATCCACGCTGGTACTTGCATTTTTTACACAAATCATCCTTCAGTTCTCAATTCTATGGTTGAGTGGCTTTCCATTTGCTGTTGCTAACGTGCCTGTATGGCCTAATGTCTTGATTTTAAGCCTGATTGGCGTTATCAGCGGAGTATTAGACATTTTTTTCTATGCCATTTTTATTCAAGTGATTTTAAGTTGGGTGAACCCTCATACACCGATCACACCTGTCCTAAATAATTTGACTTGGCCAATTCTTGGCCCAATTAAAAAATTCATACCGCCAATAAGCGGAATAGACTTTTCACCTTTTGTAGCAATAATTTTGTTGCAAATGCTCAACATTTCTATCATTGGAACACTACAAAAAAGCATATTCTCAACCTTTTAACTGTATTTTTTATTGACGCTGTCTTAGTATAGAACTTCATATTTATTAACAACAACAAGATTTGATATGACCAAGAAGCCACTACTTAGCAAACTCCAAGCATATCATGCATGGCGCGATAAACTTGAGAAAACGATTTCTGATTACCGCGACTGGCTCGCATTAAGCCCGCAAACTGACAGCGTAAAAGAACTACGTCTGCATGACATGCTAGAATCAATTAAGCATGACCAAATTGTCATGACATTTTTAGCGGATAGTGAATTAGAAAAAACAGAAGCTATTAATGCCTTATTCTTTGATGAAATTGAGCGACACTTCTTTCCGATTAAACCTAGCAACAACGCAATGTGTTCAACAGAGTTTTATTGGAACCCAAATGAAGAGCCATGCATCAAGTTGCTCCCTATTAGCACCCGCCGAACTGAAGACACACTTGCCTATTTAAAAACGACACCTAATGTTTGGCAAAAACATCAATTGCACATAGGCGACGATGAAGAAATGCAAGCAGCATTCGGCAAATTATCAGAACAGTTAGAAGTTAGTCATAGTGAAGCCGTCAGTTTGGGGCTATGGAATACAGTTGATAAAACAATGGTTTCATCTCTAGAAAAAGAAGGACTTATCAAAGTGCCGCTATGGCGCCATGCTATGATTAACTACCCTCATCCAGTACTAAAAAATGGCTTAGTTATTTTTAGCACACCTGGTCTGGACAAACTCAATGCAGAACCTGAACTAATGCTTAATAATATGCAAAGTTCCGATGCTGCAATTTTTATTACACCTGCTGACACAGGTGTAACAGATAATGATGTCGCCATATGGAATGAATACATCAAAAACAGAATTAGACAACAATTTGTATTGCTTGATAAAATTGATACGTTACAAAGCAAGCATCACACAGACTTGAGTCTAAAGAATGCTATTGATCGTCAAGTCACTATGACAGCGCATCAACTTCACACCTCTCCAGAAAATGTATTTCCCATTTCTGCACAACAAGCATTACTAGCTAAAAAACAGAGCAATCTAGAGCTGCTCAATAGCAGCAAACTACCTGTTTTTGAGCAAGAACTGGGCGACAGAGTCGTGCAAGCGAAACATCATTTATTGGGCAAAACAATTGCCTACGAATGCAGCGAGATGATCAAAAGTTCTCGCAAGTTAATTCAGCAACGTAGAAGCAGCTTACAAGAGCAAATCAACGAGCTTAAAGCAATCAAAGGTAAAAATGTGAGTGAAACACAGCTTATCTTGAAAAAAGTGATTGCAGAAAAGAAACGTTACGAATCATCTATTCCGACCTTTAATCTGGCGAATGAAAAGATTTCCAAACATGGTAAAAATTTACTTAAGCATTTAAGTGTTTCGTATTTGGACTCGTCTATTAAAAAAAGCAGGAAAGAAATTGGCGACAGCTGGACTACAGTGGGTTTAAATCAAGGCATGCGCAATGTGATGAAACAAGCCAATGAGCTAGCTGACTATGTAACAAAAGAAAGTAAAAAAATTAAGAAACTTGCTGATAATGTTTACGATGTTTTCCAGTCCAAGCATGGTTTTGAAATATTTGAAGCGCCTGAGCTAGATATGTCAAATTTTTTGAATCAGATGCGTACCTTAGAAAAAGTCACGGATGATTTCTGCAGAGACCCAATCAACGTGATGACAGAAAAGCACTTTTTAGTCCGCAAGTTCTTCTTGGGCCTTGGCACGCAAAAACAAAAAATATTCGAACAAGCGCGAAAAGATTGTGAGCACTGGCTATTAGATGTACTCAGTACGCTAAAATCGCAAATGACGGAGCACAAAACAACGCTGACAGAACGAACTAAAAACTTAATGAAAGCAAACGATAGTACCAAAGCACTTGATCAACAGCTGAAAACTGTAGAAGCAGAGTTCGCACAAGTCTCAAAAGAAAGCAAAGCGATGGATGCAATGTTGCTCAATATAGTTACCGCCATGCAACCCGCAATTAAGGCACAGCTTGCAGAAAAAAATAGTTTGAATATGCCCTCCTTTAATTTGCCAGAATTACCTTTGTCATTTCTAGCAGGTAAAGAAAGTACATCTTCAGCGGCCTAGATTAATTGAAACGCTAGCTCCAAACAACGTCATAGACCTCACGTGGGTACTGATGATCTACCTGTAGTACAACACGCTTGTTAATAAAGTCGGACAAGTTCGCAAGACTTTGTGACTCTTCGTCCTGCAGAAGGCTGATAACACTTGGTGATGCGATTACCTTAAACTCTTTTGCTTCAAATTGTCTAGACTCACGCATCAATTCGCGCATAATTTCATATGCAATCGTCTGTGCTGTTTTATATTCACCCCTTCCACTGCATACCTCGCAAGGCTCACACAATAAATGGGCCAGACTCTCTCGCGTGCGTTTTCGCGTCATCTCTACCAACCCTAACTGCGTAAAGCCATTTACATTAGTACGTGCACGATCAATGCTAACAGCGCGCTTTAGTTCCTCTAACACTTTTTCGCGCTGTTCATCTTCATCCATATCGATAAAATCAATGATGATGATGCCTCCTAAATTTCGCAGTCTTAGTTGTTGCGCTATACACTGAGCCGCCTCTAAATTAGTCTTAAATATCGTATCGGATAAGCTTTTTCCACTTACAAAACTACCCGTATTCACATCAACAGTGGTCAACGCCTCAGTTTGATCAAAAATCAAATAACCGCCAGATTTCAACTCTACTTTTCGTAAAAAAGCGAGTTCAAACTCTTTTTCAATATTATAAAAATCAAAAATTGGTCTCTTGCCTTGATAATGGCTTAGCGGCGCAAGTGCTTTAACAACATATAGCTCCGCGAACTCTTTCATCATCAAATAGGTTTCTTTTGAATCAACACGAATACTGGCTGTATTCGCATTAACAATGTCACGTAGCACGCGTTGAGGTAAACTTAAATCATAGAAAATCAATGATTTCTCGGTCGCCACCTTGCTATCTTCTTGAATTTTGTCCCAGACTTTTTCCAGGTAATCAATATCAGATTTTAGTTCTTCATCCGTTGCGTTTTCAGACATGGTGCGAATAATAAAGCCACCCTTTTTGCCTTCTGGCAACAAACCGAGTAAACGATTGCGCAATACCTCTCGCTCTTCTTCGTCTTCTATTCGCTGCGATACGCCAATATGGTCTTGATGAGGTAAAAAGACTAAAAAACGCCCAGCAATGCTCACTTCAGTTGTTAATCTTGCGCCTTTTGTGCCTATGGGTTCTTTAATCACTTGTACAATGATCAACTGTCCTTCACGCAGCACCTCCTGAATTGGCTTGCCAGCTTGCCCGTCCTCTTCTGAATGGCACTCTCTTATATCAGCTGCATGCAAAAATGCAGCTCTTTGGAGACCAATCTCAACGAAAGCAGATTGCATTCCCGGTAATACACGGCAAACCTTGCCAAAATAGATATTACCAACAATACCTAACGATGAACTGCGCTCAATATGCAATTCTTGCGCAACACCATGCTCTAATACTGCGACGCGAGTTTCTTGAGGTGTGACATTTATCAGTATTTCTTGTCCCAATTTATTGCTCTTTACAATTAATCAATTAGTTAGATGCTATTTTATGTATAAGTTGTATGGTTTCAAATAGCGGCAATCCCATCACGCCCGAATAGCTTCCTTCAATATACTTAATCCATGCAGCAGCCTTGCCTTGAATGCCATAGCTACCTGCTTTATCTCTATGCTCGCCTGAGGCGATATAAGTCCTAATAGTATCAGGAGTCAGTCGCATCATATCTACCGTTGTCGTACTTAAGACGACTTTTACCTTCCCTTTATGGCACGCAGCAACTGCAGTGTGAACAACGTGCTTTTTACCTGACAGCTGCTTTAGCATGGTATAAGCCACCTCGTCATTCTCTGGCTTGCCTAAAATCCGCTCATCTAAACTAACAGTTGTATCCGCAGCCAGCACAACTAAGTGAGAGTATTCACTTTTCATGCTGCTCGCAGTTGTTAGTGCCTTTTCTTTCGCTAGTCGTTTGACATAATTTTCTGGTTTTTCATCTTGCCTCACTGATTCATCTATATCGGCTGGCAGCACTATGCATTCTATGCCAACTTGTCTAAGCAACTCTATTCTACGTGGACTTCTGGAAGCCAAAATAACCATTTGGTTGTTGTTATTTCTTTTCATGGCGTTACTTTAATAGACTCCCAGCAGTTTGCCAAACACTAAGTGATATTTGAATTGTATTTATTAACATGTGTCACGTATAGGCTTAACGGGCAGGTTGACGTAAAATAACGATTGTCCCTTTGATGAAATGTAATGTGAAAAAAGAAATTTGGAAACCTAATGCAACTGTAGCTGCAATTGTTGAACGAGATGGTCAGTTTTTGCTAGTTGAGGAGGTAACCAGCCGAGGTAACCGTTTCAATCAACCTGCAGGGCACCTCGAAGATAGAGAGACAATCACGCAAGCAGTGATTCGTGAAACACGAGAAGAAACTGCATATGACTTTGTCCCGGAGGCATTATTAGGTATTTACCATTGGCGACATGAGCACAATGCGACGACTTATTTACGTTTTGCATTTATTGGTCGCGTAGATAAGCATTATCCAGAACAAGCCTTAGATAAAGGCATCATAAGAGCATTATGGATGGATATTGATGAAATACGCGAAAAGCAAGCACTGATGCGCAGCGACCAAGTATTAACTTGTTTCGAGGATTACCTTGCTGGAAAACATTACCCATTAGAAACCATTACGCACTTATGAGATTATTTCTGTTATGAGCAAACCTAAGGTGATTGTCGGCTTATCTGGCGGCGTTGATTCTTCTGTTACAGCCATGCTGTTAAAGCAACAGGGCTACGATGTTACTGGTCTTTTTATGAAAAACTGGGAAGATGATGATGACGATGAGTACTGTTCTAGTAAGCAGGATTTGATTGATGCCGTATCAATAGCAGACAAATTAGACATTGACATTGAAGCTGTCAATTTTAGCAAGGAGTATAAAGACCGCGTTTTTGCAAATTTCTTAGCAGAATATGAAGCGGGCCGTACCCCAAATCCAGACATACTATGTAATGCTGAAATTAAATTTAAAGCTTTTTTAGATCATGCGATGGCGATGGGAGCAGATTTAATTGCAACGGGCCATTATGCGAAAGTTAGAGAGAATCCATTAAAAAAAGGTAGCTACCAACTACTCAAGGCAGATGATGGTAGCAAAGACCAAAGCTATTTTTTATATCGTCTCAATCAAGCGCAGCTGAGTAAAACGCTATTCCCTCTTGGGTCGTATTTAAAACGTGAAGTCCGTGATTTAGCGAGAGAAGCTGGTTTAATCAACGCAGAAAAAAAAGACTCTACAGGCATCTGCTTTATTGGCGAACGTCCTTTTCAGGAGTTCTTGCAACGCTATCTGCCAAAGAAACCGGGAGATATAAAAACACCTGAAGGGAAAGTCGTAGGACAACACGATGGGCTCATGTACTACACACTAGGGCAAAGGCAAGGTTTAAAAATAGGTGGTAGCCGTGATAGCACTGGTGAACCCTGGTTTGTGGTAGCTAAAGATATGGCAAACAATGAACTGATTGTTGTGCAAGGGCACGACCATCCGCTACTACTAAGTGATGGCCTCAAAGCGGGTCAATTGCATTGGATTAGTGAAGAAGAGCCAGAAACCAACTGGGTCTATGCTGCTAAAACACGTTACCGTCAACCAGATGCACCGTGTGAGATTGATGCGGTTAACGCCAATGAAGTGGACATTCGTTTTGGCCAAAAACAATGGGCGATTACCCCAGGACAATCTGCCGTGGTTTATGAAAGTAATGTCTGTCTAGGTGGCGGCATTATCACAGACCGTATATAACAGCTAAAACAGTAGTCCCACTTTATTACTCTATTGGTGCGGTCTCTTTGAAGCTTGGGCGTTTACTTAATAGTGTGTATTGCTTTGCTAAGCTTGGATATTGATTCTGCCAGTCTAACGATTTGAGTCGCAAGCTGACGTATCCTAGCATACATCCAACAGCGATGTCTGCCAGACTAAAAGTTTCGTTTACACACCACTTCTTTTTACTAATATCTTTATTAAGTGCCGCCAAACCATTAACCACCTTTGTAAACTGCTTTTCTATGAATGCAGCTGACTGATGCTGCTGGTCTTTTCGCTCTTCAAGCATAATAGCTACAGTGGCATCACAAATACCATCGGCCAAGGCACCCCACCGAATCACATCAATACGTAAGCGTGTGTCATTTGGCATTAATCTGGTAACAGGTGTACGGGCATCCAGATACTCAATAATAACGCGTGAGTCATATAATCCAGTGCCATCATCCAGAATGAGCACTGGTACTTTGCCTAAGGGATTGTACTGTACCACTGGTGAATCTGGTGCGCCCAAATCTACCTCTTCAAGCTCAATATCTATATGCTTTTCTATTGCAACAATGCGCACTTTGCGCGCATATGGGCTATTCGGGGTATATAACAATTTCATCTAATCGCCACCAAGTTTTTAAATTCCAACTGCATTATAATGGAAATATGATCTTACCTCTATTTACACAAAAATTCCCTCGCGGCAGTCAGCAATTTATTGATCTCGTTCAGTCAGATGTCAAAACTGCCTTAGCGGAAGATATTGGCACAGGCGATTTGACAGCATCACTAGTCCCTGACAGCAAAACTAAGGCAACTATTATTTCTCGTCAACAAGCAGTGCTCTGTGGCATTGACTGGGCCAACGCCTGTTTCTCCCAACTAGACAGCAACACACAAATTGAGTGGCATGTTGAAGAAGGCGAGCAGATCAAGGAAAACCAAGCCTTGTGTACAATCGTTGGTGAGGCAAAAACACTATTGAGTGCGGAGCGTTGTGCGCTTAATTTTTTACAGCTTCTTTCTGCTATTGCCACACAAACACACGCATATGTTGATTTAGTTCAAGGGTTGAAAGCGCAAATTCTTGATACCAGAAAAACGATACCAGGACTAAGGTTAGCTCAGAAGTATGCGGTAACCGTGGGAGGTGGCTTTAATCAACGCATTGCTCTATATGATGGGATTCTTATTAAAGAAAACCATATCGCATCAGCTGGCGGCATCTCCGCAGCATTGTCCCAGGCTTTTGCTATGCATGCAAACGTCCCAATTCAAATAGAAGTAGAGAGCCTAGATGAGCTAAGAGAGGCGCTGGCTTCTGGTGCAACTAGTATCTTATTGGATGACTTTACACTTGATGAAATGCGTAGCGCAGTAGAAATTACGGCCGGCAGCGCGCTATTGGAGGCATCGGGCAATGTCAACTTGCAAACCGTGAGAAAGATTGCGGAAACAGGGGTTGATCGAATCTCAGTGGGTGCTCTAACAAAAAACATTCAGGCCATTGATTTGTCTATGAGAATCCAATAGCATTGAACGAAATTTAACTTTCAACATCATAAAGATGAATTATGGCAACACAAAGTAAAGTAAATAATAAGAATAAGCTTAGCCTGGGCGAATTCCTTCGCATGTTAGTTAATGCTGGCAAGATAGATAAGCATCAAGCAGAAAAGCTATATAAAGACCGAAAGTTAGATAGCTCTAATCTTCATCCAATCATTATCGTGGGTGAACAAAAGTGGAAAGATATTGAGCCGCCAAACAAAATCATGAACGCCGATTTTTTGTCTCGGTGGCTAGCCGCTGAGTCGGGTCATGATTACTTTCATATTGACCCACTTAAGTTGGACTTTACATCGGCTTCGCAAATGGTATCTAGGGCCTATGCGCAACGCCTCAAAATTATGCCAATTTCTATTAAGGGTAATGAGGCAATTGTCGCAACTGCAGACCCTTACCACACCGATTGGATACCTGACCTAGAGCGTATTTTAGGTATGCGTATCCGCCTCGTTGTGTCTAATCCGCTCGAGATTAGCCGCTACTTACCTGAAATATACAATTTGGCATCGTCAATATCACAAGCCAATATCTCTAAAGCAGGTCAAATAGTTGGGGTACAGAACTTTGAACAATTAGTTGAGTTAGGCAAGGATAAGAATCTTGATGCCAACGAACAGCATGTAGTTAATATCGTTGACTGGCTGTTTAAATATGCTTTCGAACAACGTGCTAGTGACATCCACCTAGAGCCACGTCGTGGCATGGGTGTAATGCGATTCAGAATTGATGGCGTACTGCATCAAGTTTATCAATTACCTGTCAACATCATGAATGCGATAACAAGCAGAATTAAATTGCTCGGTCGCATGGATATGGTAGAAAAACGTCGCCCTCAGGATGGGCGTATCAAAACCGTCAATGCAGACGGAAATGAGGTAGAGCTTCGTTTATCAACAATGCCTACCGCATTCGGGGAAAAGCTCGTCATGCGTGTGTTTACGCCTGAAATTATCGTACAGGATTTTGTGAAACTAGGGTTTTCCAAAAAACAAGCAGCGCTATGGAGGGATTGGACAAAACATCCCAATGGAATCATTTTAGTGACTGGTCCGACTGGTTCTGGAAAAACAACGACCTTATACTCAACGCTGAAGCAGCTGGCAACACCTGAAGTCAATGTCAGCACAATCGAAGATCCGATTGAGATGATTGAACCAGCCTTTAATCAGATGCAGGTAACGACTAATATTGGGCTAAATTTCTCACAGGGAATACGTACACTGATGCGTCAAGACCCAGATATTATTATGATTGGTGAGATTCGTGATATCGAAACGGCAGATATGGCGATTCAAGCCGCACTGACTGGTCATTTGGTCTTATCAACACTACACACCAACGATGCGCCATCTGCGGTAACAAGGTTGCTTGATTTAGGCGTAGCTTCTTATCTTATTCACTCAACAGTGCTTGGCATCATGGGACAAAGGCTAGTTCGTACATTATGTCCAGCTTGCAAAGCGCCGACAGAGATTTCTGATATAGAGTGGGCAGCTTTAACCAAGCCTTTTAAAGCAACAAAGCCGACTACAGCCATGAAAGCAGTTGGTTGCATTGAGTGTCGCCATACTGGATTTAGAGGTCGCAGTGGCATCTATGAAATGCTAACAATTTCACCCAGGCTGCGTAAGCTTATTACAGCAAACACAGATCTTGCCGACATCAAAAAGTTGGCTTACCAAGAAGGTATGCAGCCTTTGCTGCTAAATGGTTTGGAAAAAGTTGCTGCTGGCTTAACAACAATCGATGAAGTATTAAAAGTTGCGCCTCAGCTAGATAACTAGAGTTAGCAAAGTTTAGTCGTTTCTAGCGTTTTCCAACGGCTTTTTCGCTGACACAATCATTAGCTTAATTAAATTTTTCTTTTGTAATTTAGACATTAGCAATACCGCGCTAATGTGCAAGATAACAAATAGCATGAGCAAATAGGCTAGCAATGTATGTACAACAACAGGTCCGTCTTCTCCCCAAAAGACATCGGTTCTACTTAACCAACCTGAAAAGCCCAGTAAGATAACTAGCAGCCACATCAAATATACTGCCAGCTGTCCAAGCGGATTATGGCCGTTGTAATCCTTTATTGTTTTATTTGAGATTTCTATCATATGCTCATAGATTTCTCTGATCCTTGGCAAGGGAAAATGGCTTGATATTTGTTTTGTACTTAAGCCATGTAACACTCTGATACCAATCAACAATAAGCAAGCATAACCAATGATTCGGTGCCAGTAACCAGTTTCATTAACAAAATTAGTCATCACTGCCAAAGCAATTAGCCAATGTGTTAATCTTACTGTAAAGCTCCAAACTGTTAATTGGCTAATAGCAGGCACCTTTACTCGACTTCCGCCTTGATGATTGCCAATGTTTTCATATCAAAATAAATCTCTACTTTTTTACCTTCTTTATTACGTCCATAAATTTCGTAACAGTTTCCATCAATCTTGAATTTTTTAATCGTGTAACCCTCTGCATCTAGTGCCTCTTTCAGCATATCTTCATCTGCCCATTCTTCTTTAGGGTAAGCAGGGCAGTCTGCAGATGCCCCCACGTTTATTGGCAGTAGTACCATCAATATTAAAATGTACTTCATTTCTTTCCTTGTTGATTGTTATCATTTAAGTTACTTACACCCGTAAGTGCCATCGTCATTTCCAGTTCGTCACGAATAATACGCAATATGTGCGCGACGCCAAGTGCACCCTGCGCTACTAAACCCCAAATATAAGGGCGTCCCAACATCACCATATCTGCTCCGCTTGCCAATGCCTTATACACATCTTGTCCTGAGCGAACTCCACTATCAAAAAATACTTTTGTTTGATTAGATACTGCGCTTTTTATTGTCGCCAACTGGCTAAAGCTCGTCGGTGTTCCATCCAGCACACGCCCTCCATGGTTTGAGACAACCAAACCTTCACACCCTATCTGTTCTAGCCGCTTAGCATCTTCTTGGTGCAAGATACCTTTTACGATAAGCGGCTCTTTTATTTGATCGCGCAACCAAATCAAGTCTTCCCATGTAGGCGCCTGCGACATCCAACCATCGAACACCATACTTTGGTTAGCCCCAATCGTAGATGACTCTAATGGCGCCTCTTGATTGATTGCCGTAATATCAGCAGGTAAATCAATCATTAATTGCTTAACTGGCGCGTCAACAGTAAACATGACGACCGAGTACCCTGCAGAAATCGCTCGCTTGACCAGTCTTAGGGTTCTGTCTCTATCTCCTTGCCAATATAATTGAAACCAAAGTGGTTGTTGCGCCGCTTCAATGATTGTTTCTAATGGTTGACTGGCTAGACTACTTACGACCATCTGACCAGATTGTGCATTTGCCGCCATTGCTGCAGCCAACTCCCCTTCAGCATGGAATAAGCGCTGATAGGCGATAGGTGCAAGAAATACAGGATGGTCATACGATTGACCAAACAAAGTCAAACTTGTAGATGGTTGATTCAACTTTACAAGTGGCCTCGGTATCAACTTATATGTATCAAATGCACTCTTGTTTTCGACAGATGTAACAGCACGTCCTGCGGCACCCTCCAAATAATGCCATACATATTCGTCTAAATTTACTTTTGCTAACTGCCTATAATCTGCAGCGCTACTAATATCCGGAGGAAGCGTATGTGATTGTTGATCAGGTTGTTCGCTCATACAGCCCAATCTCTCAACAAATTATGATAGACCCCAGTTAACTTGATAACTTCATCCGACTCACCAAGTTGCTGGCGTAATTTAACAAGTGACATATCCAAATCAAACAGCGTTCTACGTTGTGCAGGGCTTCTAACCATGCTCTGAATAAACATAAAGCTTGCAAGCCGTTCACCTTTAGTCACTGGCATGACAGCATGCAAAGATGAGGATGGATATATAACCATCGCACCAGCATTCAACTTAATAGACTGACTGCCAAAAGTATCTTCGATGACTAACTCTCCACCTTCATAGCTATCAGGCTGGTTCAAAAAAAGTGTGGCTGAAACATCCGCACGTACATAGCCAGAGCCATCAGGCATTGATCGCATCGCATTATCAACATGGAAGCCATAGCTATTGGTCTGACCACTATACCGATTGATAAATGGTGGCAAAATTTGTTTTGGCAAAGCAGCAGAAAAAAATAACGGGTCTTGTTGTAGTGCTTTTAGAATAATTGCTCTGACTTGCTGAAGAGTTGCATCACTTTCAGCGAGTTGTTGATTATTTTTAACTAGCGCTGCCTGCGTACCGGCCGTGCTTCTACCATCCTGCCAGTTTGCATTACTTAGCAGACCTGCAATGTGATTAAGCTTTTCACCACTGAGTACATCAGGCAACTTAATTAGCAAACAAACTACTCCTAAAACTTATATTCCGTTGTGACAATGGCTTGCCTGCGATTACCTGGCACAACTAAGCCTCCATTATCGTATACCGCGTCATAATACTCTTTGTTGAGTAAGTTTTTGATGTTTAAACGGACTGCCCATTTGGGTTGCTCATAAGCAACCATGGCATCGACGCGTGCATAACCAGGTGCAGCATTTGGATTAAAGTGACCATTAACAAAATCATTATCTGCATTTGTCCGTGAAGGCACATATGCATAACGTTCACCTTTAGCCTCTACACCACCACCTATTTTCCATGCACTGGTCAAAGCATAGGTTGTCCAAATATTTAAAGTAGCTATTGGTGTATTTCTTGCACGCTGTCCTTCATATCTCTCATCAGCAGATTCAAGTACTGTTGGGGCAGTGCGACTGTAGTTTTGTGCTACTTTTAATATTCTTGAATCTAACAGTGCCAAGCCAGCAAATATATCCCACTTATCAGTAATTTGGCCCGTCATCTCTAATTCAATACCATTGGTACGACGCTTTCTAGTCAAAATAGAGGCAGTCGATTCAAGGTCTGTATTCCGCTCCCAGTATTTTGTCGATGTAAATAAAGCTGTTCTGAATGCTAAATCGCCATCCATAAACAGCCATTTAGAACCAATTTCAAACGTTTTACTACGCTCTGGTGGTTGTGGAGCAACGGTCAATTGATATAAATCCGCCGTTGGACTGAAAGAATCGCTCCAACTTGCATAATAATGTATATCTTCTGTAGGCTGCCATGAAAGACCAGTACGATAACTATTTTCACCATAACTTAACTTAGGTGATGTAGTACTTGAATAATTGGCTCGCATCTCATCACGTCTAATACCTGCAGTGGCTTTCCAATCTGGTATAAACTCGACTGTATCTTGAACATAAGCCGCATAATTATCAGCATCAAATCTTACAGGGTCGCCAAGAAATGCGTCTGCATCATGACGGTTATAAGTGACGCCACCAGTTGCAATCAAGCCACCTAAAGCGCCTCTAGAAGTAGCCGTATATGGTAGCCCCGTAGCAGGATCAAATGCTTGTAGTCTATTTCTATAGGAATCTTCTTTTAGGTACTCGATTCCGGTTAAGAATTCATGTCCCATACCTGCTAAATCAAATTTGGTGCTAAAGTCCGATTGTAGATTGATAGTTTCATAATGCATTTTGCGGGTTACATCACCACCTACGCTATTGTTCTCTGTGGGCAAATCGTCTCTGGGGGTCTTTGCCCAGTAACCACGTTTGTACTCAGCGTGCCTTAGCTGTGTTCTGATCTGCGTATCGTCAGTAAATTTATGGGTGAAGATACCAGTTGTCATCCGTGTATCGCTATCATCAAAATTATCATCACTTCCCCAGAAAGTACGATCCGTCCTACCATTGCTACCATTGTTTACTGGTCGCTTGTTAAAGAAACGCACTCCAAAATCTGGCACATCACGTGTTTGTGTATAGATATGATTGAGGAAGAATTCATTATCTGTACCTATCCCTGCGCCGAAACTGACTGCCAGACCGCTGCGATTAGCTTCAGGATGGTCGCCTGTTGTTGGATTTTTTCGATAAGTCTCTTCTGCCCTATCCATTACATTTACTCTAATCGCAGATGTCTCGGTAATTTGCTTATTAAAATCACCTGTAAACTGATGATAGTTATACTCGCCTAAACTTCCCGTAATCGTATTATTGTCATTGAGTTCCGCCATTTTGGATACTTGGTTAATGACACCCCCAGCCTGACCTCGACCAAACAACATTGCTGCAGAACCGCGTAATACATCAACTTGTTCAAGATTAAACACTTCACGGTTGTATTGTGCTGTATCACGCATATTATCTAAATAGGTGTCACCAAAAGTATAAAATCCACGCAACATAAAATTATCGCCGGCACGACCTCCTTCAGCAGCGTTGATAGCTAGTCCGGACACATTCCTCAGCGCATCACGTAATGAGCTAATTTGCTGATCATGTAATAGCTCTTTCGTTAACGTCGTGACAGCTTGCGGTACATCATGTGGATCTTGGTTGGTTTTTCCTACGCGCGTTTTTGTTGCCTGGTAACCAATGTTTTCTTTTTCTACTGATGCCTTAACCCTTACCTCTTGCAGCTCTTCAATGGCTTTGCTATCTGCAACCACATTCGGCTGAACATCTTCAGCCATTGCTGTATAGCTTTGCGCTAAAAGTAAAACGGCAACATAAGATGCTTTTTTCTTAAACTTCTTCACGGTACAACTCCCCTATTTATTATTATTTGGCTACAGGAGTTGAACTCGTTGGCTACTCAATTAAATTGTTAAAATATCAAATGAGAATAATAATAGTTATCATTTATAAAGTAAAGCTATTATTTAGACATGATGACTATCCTCTTGACTTCGACAAACGCTAAGCTCAGTACTAATACTTCCAAGTTAGAGTTGCAAGACCATTGACGGGGGCAGCGTAATAACTTTGCCCAGAATATGCATACCTCAAACTAGTAAGATACTTCTCATCGGTAACGTTATATAAGTTAAGCGCAGCACTCCAATGATTATCAATCTGGTAATTGGCCATTAAGTTCAAAACTGCGTAACTATCTTGTTCATAACGCACAGTTCCAATATCCACATGGGTATCACTCTGCCAATTAACATTTGCACCGACCTTAAGACCTGTAATAAATGGCACTTTGTAAACCGTCCCAACATGTAATTGATGTCTCGGCACAAATGGATTTACATTTTGACCTTCACTATCTTTGAGACTCATCAGACGGGTATAACCTGCGTTTACACTCAAACGATCTGTTACCTCGCCAGATAAATCAAACTCATAACCTTTACTAGTTGCTTGAATCCCTTCATACACTGTCATGCTACCAAACATACCAACTTCTTGAGCTACATTTTCTTGTTCGGTTCTAAACACCACAAATGAACCATTCAAACTTTCATTGAACCAGCCACTTTTTATCCCAGCCTCGTAATTCTTGCCTTTTAATGGCGCCAGCACTTTCAAATCTCTACCAAGCTCTACTTGTGGCTTATAGATACCTGTGTAACTAGCATACAGAGCATACGTGTTATTGAGGTCATACACTGCGCCAATATAAGGTGTAAATTTATTGCTTTCTTGTGCCTCTTGTGGTGCACCATAGCTCACACCTTCTAATTCGTAATTCAGCAAGCTGCCTCCAACAGTCACTTTCAACTCATCTGCAAGGTTAAGTTTTGCTGCAGTATAAATATTGGTAGTTTTTGTTGAAAAATCCGCGGACTCACTCTCTGGACCGAATGTTGGCAATGGAAAATCAGCCGCACTGCCAAAACTAGTTAGTGCCGTGCCAATCGGACCAAACCTCGAGTAATCTTTTACATCCGCTTTACTTAGCGTTGTCCCAAACACAAGCTCATGCTTTCGCCCACCCAAGTCGATAGGGCCATTAGCATATATGTCCGCAACATGATCTTCAGTCCTGGTTCTATACATAGCTGGATAGCTGAATAAACCAAGCCCAGTAGTACGATTTTCATTTCCATAAATATAATGAAGTCGCGCATCAGAATCGGTTGTTTTATGTGTTAATTGACCTTTAATTTGCCAATCATTTACAAAATAATGTGACAATTCTGCGAAGGTAATATTGGTACCAACATCCCAATAGCTCCAATCAGGTGCACTTGAGTCTGACCGTTTATAATCTCGCTTGCTACCATCAGAATAAAGCAATGGCAAACTACCCCAGTTATTGCCGCTAGAATCATTTTGATGATAAGTGTGACCTAGTGCAATACTGGTGCTGTCATTGAGATCAGCCTCAATGATACCGTATGCTACGGTTCTTTCATTATCGTAACGGTCTAGATAAGAATCTCTATCTTGTCGTGCAATAACCAACCGCCCTCGTACAGTCCCGTCTGCATTCAACCCACCAGAGATATCGGCATCAAGGCGTTTATTATTCCATGAACCCAACGATAGATCGGCTTTCGCCTGAAACGCACTTGTCGGCCGCTTACGGATAAAATTAATGGTTGCCGAGGGATTTCCAGTAGCCGTTAACAAGCCGTTTGCACCGCGTAAAATTTCAACTCGATCATAAATGGCTAAATCAAGATCACCATAGTTAGTCCCGTAGGTGATCGGCGTGCTAATCCCATCTATTTGAAAGTTAGTGATACTGAAACCACGCGCAGTATATTCACTGCGATCTGTCTCAAACGGCTCCGCTCTTACACCCGTCGCATAAGATAATGCTTCGTTAACTGTGAGAACGCGAAAATCATCTAATTGCTCTCGCGTAATAACAGATATAGATTGCGGTGTCTCCTTAATAGATGTATTCAGTCTGGTAGCTGTACTAGTCGACTTAACTGTATATGATTCAGTATTTTCGGTAGGAACTTGAGGGCCTGTATTTGATGCCTCAACTTTTACTTCAGCCATCGTTTCAATTTTGTCAGGCAACTCCTCCTCTGCTGATATTGCGATTAGTGGCAATGCAAGTAGCACAGCCGAAATAAGTACTCTCTGCTGTCCCAAATAGTGTATAGACATAATTACTCCCCTGTAAATATAAAGTTTTTTGCTGGCTACAGGTAGTCATTACGTTGGCTGGCTAGATTAATTGTGTTCTAGTATCAATCCCTAAGATAATAAAAATAGATAATCACCATAATTGGTATTGAAAGTGCAAGTAGTGATAACTGTTCTATAGCTCCATCTTCCAGAAGCGCCACCACAAGTCCAAGCAAGGTGAGAGCACCAAGCACAATTGGCCACTTGAATATCTGTTTTAAATTTTTATTTTGCATAAATAAATGTGTCAACATAAATTAGTACGCCTCACTGAGCCTGATCTGTGTTTCTATATCAGGCACATCCTGATTGCGTTTTTTCCACCACAGCATCAACCCTGTCCATAACACAATAATGGTTAAAATATCCAAGATTGCCCATATCACCTTAAGTGTCATGCCGCCATAGTCGCCAAAATGGAGAGGCTGTGAAATCAGAAACGCTGTCATATACCACGGAATTTCTCTGCTATCTGTTAGCTCTGCAGTCTGCGCATCAATCAAGACCGGCTTATATAAGCGCGCAGTTAATGGCGTGTTGCCATTCATAAAAACACCGTAATGGTGTTGGCTAGAAAACGCAGTCCCTGGGAACGCAATGAATGCCAAATTCATATCAGGTTCTAGTGTCTTAGCCACATCAACACCAGCCTGAACAGAGGCAAAATTAGCTGGCGGCGGCAGATTCTTGTATGGCGCGGTCATTGCTGCCATTTGATCCGATTGCCAATATCTGACGACTAAATCTGACCATGCATTAATTACACCAGTAAACCCAACTACAAACACCCAAGCCAGTGTAACGACCCCTAAGAAATTGTGCGTATCTAAACGCTTTAATTTCTCTGTACGATTTTTTCGAATCTCTCCAAATGCAATGCGACGCATAAATGGCGCATAAAGAACCACACCAGAGATAATTGCAACCAGCAATAAAACACCCATAAGCCCTAAAAAAAGCATGCCAGGCAGTCCTGCAAATAAATCTACATGTAGCTTGAACATGATGTACATAAAGCCCTCGTCAAACTTAGGCATATCCAATACTTTTGCAGTCCTTGAATCCACCATGACATATTTGACGTTTTCATCATCAAGCGGCGTTTTCCCCAAGCTTACATACCAAAACGTTGACTCATCAGGCTCTTTATACACATACTGAACAACATAATCTGGAAACAGCGATTGTGCACTTGCTACAACATCATCCATACTGGCGAATTGCGTGCCAGCTGGCAATTCTGGGGCCTCAACTTCATTACCTAAAAGATGAGAAATTTCATGATGAAAAATTAACGGCAAACCAGTCAAGCAAAGTAGCAACATAAAAGCTGTGCAAACTAGGCTTGACCATTTATGCACCCAAGCCCATGTCTTTATTGAGCCCATCATCACTATTCGCCTGACTTAGGTTCACTAACGAAGCCAAGCTTGGTTACGCCTGCATTCTGCGCATCTGCCATTACTTCAGCTAGCACTTGATAGCGCGTTCCTTTATCCGCACGAATATGCAACTCGGGTTGTGGTTCTTGTTCCGCCACTTGTGTGAGCTTCTGCTTTAACTCGCCCTCGACTAGTAGCACATCGTTCCAGTATAGTTGGCCTAAATCATTAATAGCGATGCTAATTACCTCAGGTTTATCCTCAATCGGCTGACTTGTTGCCTGCGGCAAATTAATTTTGACAGCATGTGTAAGCAAAGGCGCTGTGATAATAAAAATAACAAGCAAAACCAACATCACATCGACCAATGGTGTTGTATTGATTTCACTCATTGGTTGCGTGTGCTCGCCGGCGCTGAACTGATTTCCGCCCATCATACTGACGCCCCATTTTCTGCTTTTTTATAGCCATGCATGTCAGCAACATTATTTGGCATCTTACTTAGCTGATGCGTTGTTAGTGGTGCGCCTGTCGTCAGTAACGTATGTAAGTCTTGTGCAAAATGCTCCAAGTCTGCCATGATCGTTCTATTCGTTTTCACATAGGCGTTGTATGCCAATACAGCAGGTATTGCCACCGCCAAGCCAATTGCTGTCATAATCAATGCCTCACCCACTGGACCAGCTACTTTATCAATTGACGCTTGTCCGCTCGTACCTATCGCAACTAATGCATGATAAATACCCCACACCGTACCAAACAATCCAACAAAGGGTGCAATACTACCTACTGTAGCCAATAACGACAGGCCAGACTCTAAACTGGCTTGCTCTCTTGACAATGTTCTTCTCAAGTTACGCGCAATAAACTCATCTTGACTACAACAAGCAGCTAAATTTTTACTCGCATGCTGTTGATGATGTTGTGTTGATTCTACTGCTGTAATTGCCAGCCGATATGCAGGTGTTTTTACTTCTTGCATTTGTAAGGCGGCTTGCAATGTCGGCTTACTCCAAAACTTTTCAACATAACGTTTCATCGTTATTTTTGCTTTATAACCCTGATAAGCTTTGACCAAGATGTAATACCAGCTCAGAACTGACATTACCAATAGAGTTACCGCGACCAATATTGAAACCATGCCGCCTTGTGCAATAAAGTTAAGACCTTCAAATTGTTGTGCTATTTGCATCATATTTCCTGTATAAAAATTTCTTAAATTTGATTAAAAATACTTTGTTAATTAATCTTCTGATTCAGATTTTGCCTTTCAATCTAAAGCAAAACTGATGGGAACCAACACGTAGGCACTTAAAGCCTGCGCTCCTTTGCGCGCAGGTATAAACTTCCATCGCTTCACTGCATCAACTGCCGATTCATCCAGGCGGGTATATCCGCTACTTTTCTCAACTTCCACAGTGTTTGCTGCGCCCTGTTCAGAAACTAAAACCTTTAACAACACACGCCCTTCTTCACCAATTTTTCTGGATAACCGTGGGTAATTCGGAGCTGGATTATTTAAGTACGCCACCCCAAATTTTGGTTGCTCTATGACTTCCTCTATTTCCGTAGCCCTTGGTGGTGCTGGAGCTGCCGTCTGTTCTACTTCTGGCACGGCCACTTCCTCTACTTCAGGCATATTATCGAAAACATGCTCTGTTGTTGCCTCAATTAGCGGCTGTTCAACATTCTCTACAGGCACTATTTTTTCAACCACTTTTTTGGGCTTGATAACTGTTTTCTTTGCTGGCTTTTCTGGCTTGATAACAGGCACTAATTCTGGCTCTGGAACTGGCACAGGTGCAGGCGGCGCAATAATGCTCACTGTAATAGGTGATGCTGACTCTTGTATGTTTTGCTGAATATCTTTTTTATACACTAGTAAATATAAGAGCAAAGCATGCCCTAATAACGCTAACATTAAACCAGCACCTTGTAGATATTTACCTTTAGGTTGCTTTTGGCATCTAGTGACATTTAAAGCAATTGCCTCGAACGAAGTAACGTCATGATCCATATGTTCGCTATCTAGCGCGTAATCCATTGCTAAACCACTTTTCTCTTGTGCTTTAAGTGATATAAAACCAGACGGATATTTCAATAAAATATTAGCGCTCAATGGATACCCCCAACTTTAACCAAATCGGCCTCAAACCGCGCTTTTTCCATATTGTAATAACGCAACCGGCTATCAGCTTCTTGGATCAAATTGCTAAACAGTTCCAAATCCTGTGCTTGTAATCGTATGCTCACTGGCCCAATTTCAACCTCCACTACTTCGCATCGCTCGCAATACTCAACTAAACCACTCTGATTTTTATTTAGCAGAATACGTTTGTGTTCATTTTTTCGACTCATGTCATTCCCTCATTGCTTCGATTGATACTATTACAGTCGAAACTGATACTTACATTTAGTCAGCAATAATTTTTTATGCTTAGTTATACTTAACAGGTAACTTTCGCCCAAATGCTCGATTAAAATTTCTTTGCTATCGCCAAACAGCTGTTGCGTAGTCAACTTCTTTATCTTTGTCGTTTTAACCTCTTGCTCCATATTCCCCTATCCTTATTACAGGAGCGCATTTACATCTATGGCTTCTAAAAATAAATTCACCCAACTAAAAAAATAGCCGACTTACATCAATGAATGAATGCGACTTAAAAGATCGTTCACGATCAAGGAGATGCATATTGCTATGCATTTGCTACATCTAAGGTGAGTTAGGACACCTTAAATTCTGTTGTATACCGCTTCAAAGCCTCTATACACGGTTTGCATAAAACTCAACCACTAACTGCAAATCGACTGGAAACGGTACATCATCTAATGATGGGTAATGGCTTAGCTTTGCACTAATTGCCTGCTCGTCCCACCCCATCCATTCTGGTCGGTCTAATACTGGCGCCTTGAGCGTTTCAACAATAATCGGCATATTTTTACTTTTTGCTCTAATCGTTACCTCATCACCCACTTTTAAACGCATAGATGGTATGTTTGCCTGTTTCCCATTCATCAGCACATGCCCATGACTAACCAGCTGTCTTGCAGAAATAAGCGTTGGCGCAAAACCAGCACGAAACACGACATTGTCTAAACGTCTTTCAAGCAATTGAATAAGGCGCTCACCTGTTGTCTCTTTACCCTTACGGGCATCCACAATCAAGCGTCTCATTTGCGTCTCTGTCAAACCATAATTAAATCGAATCTTTTGCTTTTCTATTAGCTTTACACCAAAATCAGAACGCCTTTTGCGTAATGCTTTATTACCATGCTGCCCTGGCGGAAACGGTCTATCCTCAATACTCTTGCGTGACAACCCAGGCAAATCTACGCCTAGTGCCCGCATTATTTTTACTCTTGGTCCAGTTAATCTTGACATATCACTCTCTATTCTTGATTTATTGAAGTGTGGCTTGCGATGGCATAACGCCAGCTTCAACAAACAAATACTCTTCTACTACAGCATCCCACTGCATTGTTAATCGTTGGGCAACCTCTTGAATTGAGGCGCCATCTGCGTACTCTGGTGCGTTAAGGTTATTAGCTAAAGTCAATGCAGTTTTAGCTAATCCAATTGAAGGGTTCATGGCATACTGGGTTGCAACACAAGATATAGCCATCAACACATCTTTTGCCGTTGGAAGCTCTGGATCAAATTCTGCCTTCAATACATTTTTCTGGCTCACTGCACACCTTCATTTCAACATCAAATTATAATAATACAAATGATAATGATTCGCATTATTAATGTAAAGCATTATTTTAAAATAGTTTCTGTTTGCATCACCAGCCTAGCTGCGGCTTTTCGCACCATCTCATTCATCAACATAAAGTTAACTGCATTGAGTTTTAAAGAGGTATCCCCCAACTCCAGGACAACTGTGTCCTGATGTTGATTATAGAAAACTTTATACTGCTCATTGGCTGACACCGTTGTTTTACTCATCACTTTAGCACCGCGCATTTTATACACCTTTAAACAATGAACTTATTTAAATGATAATGATTATCATTTACTATGTCAAGTACGATTATATGCACTTCCGGATACCTCTTTCTGATCTTGACCAAATATGTTCAAACCGTTATTGTGTAGGGTTCGTATAAAACAGCTAAAACTATAAGAGATTTATGAATCAAGCCTCCCCAATCGATAGCAAGCAAGAAGATACTATGACCCAATTCACCGGGGCAGAGATTCTTATTAAGTGCCTACATGAGGAAAAGGTCAAATTTGTTTTTGGCTATCCTGGTGGCGCAGTGCTCAACATATATGATGCCATTTACCAACAGGATCAGTTTAAACATATTCTAGTCCGCCATGAACAAGCTGCCTTACATGCAGCTGATGCTTACGCGCGTGCAACTGGCGAAGTAGGTGTAGCCCTTGTGACATCTGGACCAGGCGCTACAAATGCTGTAACAGGCATTGCAACTGCCTACATGGACTCAATACCAATGGTCATCATTAGCGGTCAAGTACCAACTCACGCAATTGGGGAAGATGCATTTCAAGAATGTGATACTGTTGGCATCACGCGCCCATGCGTGAAGCATAACTTCTTAATTAAAGACATCAATGACATTGCGCCTGTTATGAAAAAGGCCTTTCATGTTGCCGCCACAGGCCGTCCTGGACCAGTGCTTGTTGATATTCCAAAAGATATTACAGCAACACTAAATAAGTTTGAGTATCCTGAAAAAGTTGAAATGCGCTCATACAACCCTATTACCAAAGGACATTCTGGGCAAATTAAGAAAGCGCTCAAACTCATTGCTGAAGCAAAGCGACCAATGGTTTACACCGGCGGCGGTGTTGTTTTAGGTAACGCCTCAATAGAGCTAACAAAGTTCATCAAGTCACTTGGACTGCCAACAACTAGCACATTGATGGGTCTAGGTGGTTACCCTGCCGAAGACAAACAGTTCCTGGGCATGCTAGGCATGCATGGCACTTTTGAAGCTAATATGGCTATGCAGGAATGTGATGTATTGTTAGCCGTTGGTGCACGTTTTGATGATCGTGTAATAGGCAATCCTGAGCATTTTTTAAGTCGACCTCGTACCATCATTCACATTGATATTGACCCCTCATCTATATCTAAGCGAGTGAAAATTGACGTACCAATTGTGGGTGACGTGAAATCAGTATTATCAGATTTAAATAATTTGGTACGCTCAGAGAAACCTGCACAGAATACTGCTGCACTAGGAGATTGGATGCAGCAAATCGAAGCATGGCGTGCCAAGCGTTATTCAGACTTCACATTGGATGACAAACTGATCAAGCCTCAGCAAGTAATTAGATCACTACATCAAGTGACAAACGGCGAAGCATATATTACTTCGGATGTTGGACAGCACCAAATGTGGGCAGCGCAGTACTATCCGTTTAACAAACCGCGTCGTTGGATCAATTCTGGCGGCCTAGGTACGATGGGCGTAGGCTTACCTTACGCTATGGGTGTTCAACTTGCGCATCCAGATGCACAAGTTGCCTGCATTACTGGCGAAGCATCTATTCAAATGTGTATCCAGGAGTTATCTACATGTAAGCAGTTCCACTTGCCGATCAAGGTGATTACACTTAATAATCGCTATATGGGTATGGTAAGACAATGGCAAGAATTCTTTTATGAGAATCGCTACTCCGAATCCTACATGGACGCATTGCCTGATTTTGTGAAAGTAGCCGAGGCATATGGTCATGTCGGTATGCGAATTACTGATCCAGCAGATGTTGAAAGTGCATTGAAGGAAGCATTTGGTCCAAAATTGAAAGACCGGCTAGTATTTATGGATTTTATTACAGATCAGTCTGAAAACGTGTTCCCTATGGTGCCTAACGGTAAGGGTTTATCTGAGATGATTACAGGAAAGAATTCATAATGCGGCATATCATTTCAATTTTAATGGAGAACGAACCAGGCGCACTGTCACGCGTAGCAGGACTATTTTCAGCTCGTGGTTACAACATTGAATCATTAACAGTAGCAACGACTGAAGACCCTACCCTGTCTCGGATGACGATTGTCACCAGCGGTAATGATGCGATTATTGAACAAATCATTAAACAGCTGAACAAGCTGATTGATGTGGTTAAAGTGCTCGATTTAAATGATGGCAAGCATATTGAGCGAGAGCTTATGCTCATTAAAGTCAAGGCTTCTCATGGCCATCGAGAAGAGATGAAGCGTATGTGCGACATTTTTAGAGGCAGAATTATTGATGTCACTGATGGTAGTTTCACCATTGAGCTAACAGGATCTGGTCACAAACTGGATGCTTTTATTGAGAGCTTGGATAAAAGCGCAATCCTGGAAACAGTTCGCACTGGTGCTTCCGGCATAGGCCGTGGCGATAGAATTTTAAAACTATAATTAATTATAAGTATTTGTATTGAAAGGCAAATAAAATGAAAGTTTATTACGACAAAGACGCTGACCTGAGTATCATTAAAAGTAAAAAAGTGGCTATTATTGGTTACGGCTCACAAGGTCACGCCCATGCGCTGAACCTTAAAGACTCAGGCGTGGACGTCACAGTTGGCTTACGCACAGGTTCAAGCTCATGGAAAAAAGCTGAAAACGAAGGGTTAAAAGTTGCAGAAACCGTCGATGCAATTAAAGGTGCTGATGTCGTAATGATTTTAACCCCAGACGAGTTCCAAAAAGCTCTTTACAAAGAAGTGATTGAACCCAACCTCAAACAAGGTGGTACGCTGGCATTTGCACATGGTTTTGCGATTCACTATAACCAAGTAGTACCGCGCGCAGACATGGATGTGATTATGATTGCACCTAAAGCACCAGGTCATACTGTGCGTTCAGAATTTGTTCGTGGCAGCGGCATTCCAGACTTGATCGCTGTTTACCAAGACACATCAGGTAATGCAAAAGATCTAGCCCTTTCTTATGCAATGGGTGTTGGCGGCGGTCGTACTGGCATCATTGAGACAACTTTTAAAGACGAAACAGAAACTGACCTGTTTGGTGAGCAAGCAGTATTATGCGGCGGTGCTGTTGAACTAGTTAAAATGGGCTTCGAGACCCTTGTAGAAGCTGGCTATGCACCAGAAATGGCTTATTTTGAATGCTTGCATGAATTAAAACTGATTGTAGATTTGATGTTTGAGGGTGGCATTGCTGATATGAACTACTCCATATCAAATAATGCAGAATACGGTGAATACGTTACTGGCCCAGAAGTGATTAACGAGCAATCACGTCAAGCCATGCGTAATGCGCTAAAACGTATACAATCAGGTGAATACGCAAAAATGTTTATTGCAGAGGGAGCAGCCAATTACCCATCAATGACTGCACGTCGTCGCAATAATGCAGCGCACCAAATTGAGATTACCGGCGCTAAATTGCGTGCAATGATTCCTTCTATTGCTGCTAACAAAATTGTTGATAAGGCAAAAAACTAATCTTCCAACAGAGTAAAAAAGCACAGCAAGTTAAATGCTGTGCTTTTTTAATGTCTGTTCCAGTAAAATACGAGACACTCAACTTTTATTTGAAAGACTGCATTGAAGTTTTCCATACTATTACAATACCTTGCTCCCAAAAAAGCGATTACGCAATTAGCAGGAAAGCTTGCCAATAAGGAATGCGGCTACCTAACGACATCTGTCATCAGATGGTTTGTAAGGCGATATCAAGTCAATATGAGTGAAGCGGCAAACCCTGACATTGAGAGTTATAAAACGTTTAACGCATTTTTTACCCGAGCGCTAAAAGCCGATGCTAGGCCAATAGCTGGCGCAGATTTTATCTGTCCAGTGGATGGCGCAATCAGTCAACTGGGTGACATTAAAATCGACCAGATATTTCAAGCAAAAGGACACACATACTCTACAGTGGAACTACTTTCAGGCAATAATGCTCTTGCCAATAAGTTTATAGATGGTAGTTTTGCATGCCTATATCTTAGCCCCAGAGATTATCACCGTATCCATATGCCCTGTGATGGCAAGCTCATCAGCATGGCTTATGTGCCAGGTGATTTATTTTCAGTTAACCCAACCACAGCTGTAAATGTTCCCAGGCTTTTTGCACGCAATGAACGTGTCATTTGTGAGTTTCAGTCAGCACAGCATGGCACTTTTGTGATGGTACTCGTCGGTGCGACCATCGTTGGCAGTATGTCTACCGTATGGCATGGTATCGTCAATCCACCTAGAGGCCATTCTGTTCGGACATGGGATTACGAAAACCAAGAAGTACTATTGAAACAAGGTGAAGAGTTGGGTAGCTTTTTACTCGGCTCCACCGTCGTCATGCTATTCGAAAAATCAGCCATGTCTTTCAACACCAACTGGCACCCAACAGGAGCTGTGAGATTGGGCGAAATGATGGGTAACAAAAGTAATTAAAGTAAGTTTTCTGTTTTTGAGCTTACACGTGTTACTGGCTTTGCCACGCTTTGCTCTATCGATGTTTTTTTCGTTTTACCCTTAGCAATTTGGTGACGCGGGCGCTTTTGTTTTTGGTGTAAAAATACTGCCAACTCATTGAGCGCCATCTTATACACTTCTCGCTTGAACTCTACAACATCTTCAAGTGGCACCCAATAATCGCTCCACCGCCATGCGTCAAATTCAGGATGCGGCGTTGCTCTTAGTGAGACATCACTATCTCTACCAATTAGTCTGAGTAAAAACCAGATTTGTTTTTGCCCGCGATAGCTACTGCGCCATTCACGCTTAATCCAATGGCTAGGTACTTCATATCTAAGCCAATCTCGCGTTCTGCCCAAAATTTCCACATGCTCTGGGCGCAAGCCCACCTCTTCCATCAGCTCGCGATACATGGCTGCCTCCGGACTCTCACCATGGTCAATGCCGCCTTGTGGAAACTGCCATGCGTGCTCTCGAATACGCTTACCCCAAAACACTTTATTTTGCGCATTACACAAAATAATACCCACATTCGGACGAAATCCGTCACGATCTAACATAGTTGTACTACCATATAAAATTTAACTATGATTTTTTCATACTTTAGCCACTAATGAAAGTAGTGACGAACATTTAAAATGTAATAATGTGGAATTAAAGGAGTCTTAATGCATTATATTTTCCGAACATTATTCAATATGCTGCTATGCATCATGCTTGCATCATGTGCAATCAAAAATCCAAAAAATAGCTATGCCTATATCACCAATCAAGGCGACAACACAGTCTCAGTTATTGATATCAAACAGCAAAAAGTAACGCATACGATTAAGGTAGATAAGGCACCTGTCGGTATTGCTGTTGCAGAAAAAATTAATCGTGTCTTTGTTACCAATGTGGAAAGTGCAACGGTCTCAGTCATCGACACACTATCGAATAAAGTTATTGATAGCATCCCAGTAGAAGGTTCTCCTGTTGGGATAGCTATCTCTCCAGATAACAAGGTGCTTTATGTAGCTGACTGGTATAGCAATCAAGTAATCAAGATAAATCCAATTACGTATAAAATAATACAAAAAACGAAAGTAGAAAAAGCACCTGCTGGCGTCGTCGTAAGCCCTGACAATCAGCAACTCTACGTTGCAGCCAGAGATTCCAATGAAATTGCCATATTGAATGCTGAGTCTTTACAAACCACCAAACGGATACCTGTAGGCGAACACCCCTTTGGCATCACTACAAACATAAGTGGTAGTTCTTTATACAGTGTTAACGTCTATGACAACAGCATTTCTACTATTGATACCAGCACATGGCAACAAACAAGCACTGAAGTAGGCGATCACCCTTACTGTGTTGCTGTAAACACTGATGATAATTTGCTTTATGTGACAAACACGTTAGACGAGAGTGTCTCTGTTATAGACATCAAAACGAATAGAATCGTCAGAACAATAGAAGTAGGCGACACACCTGAAGGAATCTATTACGATAAAATCAATAAAGTTGTCCTTGTAGCTAATTGGGGCAGCAATACAGTAAGCATCATTGATGCATCGTCTAACACGCTAATCAATACGCTAACAGTTGGTGACAAACCACGTGCATTCGGGCAGTTTATCTCTGGATAATTGATAGTACTGGTCAACCGATAAAATGAAAGTACGTTAACTATCACAGAAGCGCTTGTTAGTAATCACTTAAAGTTTTAATTAACGCCTGCTTGATTTATAATGAGCAGCTATCTAGCTTTAGGTATATTTAAAAAATATTATTGGGAGACCATACATGAAGAAGTTTCTAACACTATTCGCCCTTGCTGCATTTTCTTTAACAGCAGCTGCTCACGGCCCAACACCACAAAAAATCGACGAAAAAATTGTCATTAAAGCTGAACCCGCCAAAGTTTGGGCTATGGTTAAAGATTATGAAAACGTACAAAAATGGCTGCCAACAGTCGAGAGCGTTAAAGTTGAAAAAAGAGGTAACAACGTATTTAGATACTTAACGCTTAAAAGCGGTGGCAAAGTCAAAGAATCCATTAAAGAAGTGGATGATGGCAGCATGAAAATTAAATTTGAAGTGTTGGAAGGCGGTCCATTTACTAACTACAATCCATATATTTCTGTGAAAGCAGGACCAGGCGCTGGCGAAAGCACTGTTAGATACTTCCATCGCTTTTATCGGTTTTACCCACAAAACCCACCAATCCCTGAGGGTCAAGACGAAGCAGCTGCCATTAAGTTTGTCAATGACACCTATGGCCCAGGTTTAGAGAACCTCAAAAAGGTACTTGAAAACTCAAAGTAACGAGCTCAGGAGCAAGCGCAGCTTCTAAAGCTAACACTAAAAATAACAGCGCAAACGAGAAAAAAGCAGTAGAAAAAAAACCATGGTGGAAATTTTGGTAAATGAATGAACTAAAAATGACATCTACAAAGTGACAAAAAGTGTCACGCCATGTGCTGAAAAGCGAGGGTTTTCCCTCGCTTTTTTGTTAATTAACACAACAAAAAATGCGCCTTAATCCTCATAAAAAAAATTTTTTCTATTAATATCATCAAGTTAACCTAATAATATAAAAGTTGGCACAGCCATTGCAATAAGCCTTACAAGCACTGGTATTTACTACGTCTAGTGTGTTTTTACTTTGTTAGTAATACTAAATTTTTATAGAGGAAAAAATATGAAACAAGTACAAAAAGGTTTTACGTTAATCGAATTGATGATTGTAGTTGCAATCATCGGTATTTTGGCTGCGGTTGCATTGCCACAGTATCAGAACTACACAAAAAAATCACGAGATACATCTTGCTTAGCTGAAGCAACTGGCGCAGCACGTGCTGTTACTGCTGCTATGGCGAATAATGACACATCTTTATTGCCAACCATAACCCCAGCCGCTTGTGCAACTATTACTCCAGCGAGTGCTATTGATGGAAGTGCAGTACTGCCAGCTGCAGGAAGCACTATGGCAGCCACTATCACAAATGGTACTGGCAAATCAGTTTCTTGTCCTCTAGACTCTGGTAATTGCACGTTGCAATAGTTTCAAAATCTTACTTAGCTGTATAAAAAGGGGGCTTTTGCTCCCTTTTTTACTGTACCCATCTAAACAGGACTCGCTAGTTCATTTATGTTATATAATCGACTGAATTAAATACAAGCTTGTTATCGCCTCATGCACCCTTTCCCTATTAAATTTACCATACAGACTTTTATCATTCTGGCTTATTTTGTGCTTATTGTTTTTTCACCATCTGTGCACTTTATCAACTATATCGAATTTCATGACTGTCAGCGAGTCATTCAGCTTTTACTGCTAGGATTAATATTGTTGGATGCATCGTTAACAGAACTAAAAAAAAATAGCATTATTCC
>JBNLAC010000014.1:0-45119 GCA_050301935.1 Methylophilaceae bacterium
CAAAGCGACGCATTTTACTGGCCATAGCAGTTTGCAAAAAGGCTTCGTCTATCTCTACGATATTTGCACTATTTGCAGCATTAAAAAGCCCTTCAGCAAAATTCAGTAAACGACGTGCATCGCCATCTGCATAAGCCAGCACTTGCTCTAGAACAGCGTCTGTTAAGCGAATATCTTTTGCTACCAGCATTCTCGCCCGTTCGAGTAACTCCGCTAATTCTTGTTCGGATAGTGCATTTAAAACGAACACTTGCGCTCGACTTAATAACGCACTATTTACTTCAAAAGAAGGGTTTTCTGTTGTTGCGCCGATAAAGGTGATCAAGCCACTCTCAACAAATGGTAAGAAAGCGTCTTGCTGACCTTTGTTAAAACGATGTACCTCATCGACAAAAAGTATGGTTTTGCGGCCTGATTGCTGTAACGTATGCTCAGCACGCTCGACTGCTTCACGGATATCTTTTATACCTGAAAGCACTGCGGAGATAGGGATAAATTCAGCATCAGCAGTATTGGCGATGAGCCTTGCGAGGGTTGTTTTACCGACTCCAGGCGGGCCCCATAGAATCATGGAGGGTAATTTACCAGAATCAAATGCACGCCTTAGTGGTTTCCCCTCACCCAACAAATGCGACTGCCCGACCACCTCTGCCAAGGTTTTAGGTCGCAGCAACTCAGCGAGTGGCGCATCTGGCGTTGTAGCTTCAAATAAGCTATCCACTGATATTAACCCAAAGTAAATAAATCGTTATTGTAACAGCTTGCAAATAGGAATATCAGGTGTCTTGTGGGTTGGGTAGCGTGACTATTGTTTGACGACATCAACACCATCTGGCGTAGTAAATAAAAATGATGAGAGTGATAACCTAGGGTTGCGCTCCACTGCGGAAAAATCAATCAAGGTGATGTTTTTAAAGCTGTCATACATCTCCATTTTCATGAGATGCTGTCCTTTAAAAGCCAACATAATCCGCTCAAAGCCACTGTCATCATTTTTAGGTAAAGCTTGCACCCATTCCAAACCATCTTCACGATTAATATTCTTGAGTTCAAAGCTTTTTTCCACCTCTTTGCCCCCAGCAAGCAATGATGCTGGACTTGAGCCCAATGTTTGACTCAAGGCTCGGATGGTCACTTGTTCCAAATCCTTGTCATACAAGAATACATCTTTACCATCACTAATAATTTCCTGCTCATATGGCTTTTTATAATCCCAGCGGAATTTGTTTGGTCTTTCCAATTGCATCGTACCATCTACTTCTTGCACGACTTTATTGGTGTTGTCTTTCACCACTTGATGGAATTTTGCACGCATTGAATTGGTACTGTGATAAAAATCTTTTAAGCTGGCAATACCATCCGCTAGTACCGCGCTCGAAAAAAACAAACCTGCTACCAAACTGCTAAACAACCATTTACTCATATTGACTATTATCCGCTTTCACTAATACTTCACGACTACCATTGGTTTGCATTTCTGAAACCAGCCCAGCACGCTCCATATCTTCTATTAATCTAGCCGCACGGTTATATCCAATGCGTAATTGTCTTTGTACCGATGAAATGGAAGCACGTCTCGTTTTCAGCACAATGGCAACCGCTTCATCATAAAGCTCATCTTTCTCGCCACCACCATCACTGTAAGTGCCAGCCTCTCCGCCGCCTTCAACTTCATTGGTTAAGATACCTTCAATGTAATTAGGTTCACCCAATGATTTCAAATGATCAACAACGGCATGCACTTCTTTATCACTCACAAAGGCACCATGGATACGCTGCGGATAGCCTGAGCCGGGTGGCATATACAACATATCACCTTGTCCTAGTAGAGTTTCAGCACCCATTTGGTCCAATATTGTACGAGAGTCGATTTTGCTGGATACCTGAAATGAGATTCTAGTCGGTACGTTCGCTTTAATTAACCCTGTAATCACATCGACAGATGGGCGTTGTGTTGCCAGCACCAAGTGAATGCCACAAGCACGTGCTTTTTGTGCTAAACGCGCTATCAACTCCTCCACTTTTTTACCAACCACCATCATCAAGTCAGCTAACTCATCAATGACGACCACGATGAGAGGCAACTCTTCTAAAGGCTCTGGGTCTTCTGGCGTTAAGCTGAATGGATGCGGTATTTTTTCGCCAGCTTTTTCTGCTTCTCTTATTTTTTGATTAAACCCTGCTAGATTACGAACACCAACGGAAGACATCAATTTATAACGACGTTCCATTTCAGCGACACACCAATTAAGGGCGTTAGCTGCATGGCGCATATCGGTCACAACTGGCGCCAGCAAATGCGGTATCCCTTCATAGACGGATAGCTCTAACATTTTAGGGTCTATCAAAATCATGCGCACTTTGCTAGCTTCGGCTTTGTAAAGCAAACTTAAAATCAAGGCATTAATCGCAACCGATTTACCAGAACCTGTCGTACCAGCTACTAATACATGTGGCATTTTTGCTAAATCTGCCACCACTGGCAGACCAGCGATATCCTTACCAAGTGCGATTGCTAATGGCGAATGCATATCAGCATACACTTTACTTCCCATGATTTCTGTCAAGAAAACAATTTGCCGCTTAGGATTTGGAATCTCCAAACCCATATAGCTTTTGCCTGGAATTGTTTCTACTACACGCACACTCAATACTGACAAAGCGCGGGCTAAGTCTCTTGCCAGATTAGTAATTTGACTACCTTTGACGCCAGGTGCTGGCTCCAACTCATACCGGGTAATCACTGGGCCTGGCTGCGCAGATAATACTTTTACATCAATACCAAAGTCGGCCAGCTTGCGCTCAATTAATCGAGAGGTGAACTCCAGCGTTTCATTTGAAGGTAACTCAACAGTATTATTGGCTTCGTCTAACAGATGCAATGGAGGTAGAGCAGAATCTGGATCAGATTCGAATAATGTTGCTTGTTTCTCTTTCAGCACACGCTCGCTTTTGACGATTTGCGTTTTAGCAGGCTTGATTTCAACAGGGCCTCTATCTTCTGTCCGTTTCCGCTCATGTTCTACGTACTCTGTACGTTCCTGTTCAAGTGCCTTACCTACTTTACGGTCCTGCCAATCGTGATATTTATTCCATGCCCAGTCATAGACATTGATTAAACCTGCTCCCAATTTTTCCGTCATCATCACCCACGACCAGCCTGTAAAAAGACTGAAGCCAATCGCAAACAGTAAAAGCAAAATCATTGTTGTACCCGCGTAAGCAAACATACCGCGCAGTAATCCATCAATTGACTGGCCTAATATTCGTCCAGAACCATCAGGAAAGATTTCCGACACATTCGCAATGTGCCCTGCTTCCAACGCACTTGAAGCGAGTATGAGTATCGCAAATCCGACTATATTAAACAGTAAGAGTGGTCGCTCTTTTTCTTTTGCTTCTATTTGATGATAAGTGAGCCATATCGTATAAAAAGCCAATACGACCCACCACCAGGCAGAATAGCCAAACAAATGTAATAATAAACTTGATATTGATGCACCAACTTTGCCTCCCAGGTTTTGTACGGCATCATTAGAACTGGCAAAAAACCAGGAAGGATCTTCAGCATCAAAAGAAACAAGTACAACAGCAAGGTAGAGTCCGACAAGTAGCAAGAATAACCACCATGCTTCATTGACTAAGCGTGCATGGTGCAACTCTTTTTCTGTTTTAGGCATTTCTGCTTTTTTTGTAGCTTCTAAGGACTTTTTTTTAAAAAACAATCTGTTATTACCTTAAATTAATGAATTGATTGATTTTGTCATTATAGCAAAACCAAATTGCTATACTGTGGTCATATTATTACAATAGATTGAAGAATGTACCACTAAAAAAACTAAATAAGGAGATTGATATGGATATTGGTATTAAACCCAATGACAGAAAAAAAATAGCAGAAGGCCTTTCAAAGTTACTCGCTGACACTTACACGCTCTACCTCAAAACGCACTATTTTCATTGGAATGTCACTGGACCAATGTTCAACACACTACATTTAATGTTTGAAACGCAATATACAGAACTTGCTGTTGCAGTAGATGACATTGCAGAACGTATCCGTGCCCTAGATGAGTATGCGCCTGGTACCTATACGCAGTTTGCCAAATTAAGTTCTATTTCAGAATCTAAAGATGTGCCTAATGCAACGCAAATGATTAAGGAGCTTGTCGAGGCGCATGAAGCTGTTTGTCGTACCGCAAGAAGCGTATTCCCAGCTGCCAACAAAGCGGATGATGAAGCAACAGCAGACTTAGTAACACAGCGATTACAAATCCATGAAAAAACTGCCTGGATGCTCAGAAGTATGTTAGAGAAATAGTGCTGAATCTTAACGCTATTAGCAGTTTTTAGGTGCAGGCTAACTTGCAAAGTAATGTTAAACGAAGTAGCCAAAGCTGAAAACTGCCTCTACAGTATTCTACAAATCCTATAAAAACAATTCACTGTCAGAATAGTTTTATTATGGTCTTTAAATAAGAGTAGACCGTCCCTATAATAACGGTATTCACTCAAAAGAAAGTTTCAAATGGCAACCAAACACGCAAAACTAATCATTCTTGGCTCAGGTCCTGCTGGCTATACAGCGGCAGTGTATGCATCACGCGCCAACCTCAACCCTGTATTAATCACTGGAATCGAGCAAGGCGGACAGCTGATGACGACGACAGACGTTGACAATTGGCCAGCAGATGCCGATGGGGTTCAGGGACCAGAATTAATGGCGCGTTTCCAAAAACATGCCGAACGATTTGAAACTGAAATGATCTTCGATCATATTCACACAACGCACCTTAAGGAAAAACCGATTCGCTTAGAAGGTGACTCTGGTGAATACACCTGTGATTCATTAATTATTGCTACAGGCGCTTCTGCTAAATACCTTGGATTGCCTAGCGAAGAGGCTTTCGCAGGTAAAGGCGTATCAGCTTGTGCAACATGCGATGGCTTTTTCTACAAAGGGCAAGATGTCGCAGTTATTGGCGGCGGTAATACGGCAGTAGAAGAAGCTTTGTACCTAGCAAATATTGCTAACAAAGTCACATTGGTGCATCGCCGAGATAAATTCAAAGCTGAGGCAATCTTAGTTGACAAACTAATGGCACGCGTTAAAGAAGGTAAAATTGAATTACAAACCTTCCATGTACTTGATGAAGTATTAGGTGACGACATGGGCGTAACAGGTATGCGCCTAAAAAGCACGCAAGATGACAGTACGAAGGAAATTGAATTGAAAGGCGTTTTTATCGCAATCGGGCATAAACCCAATACGGATATTTTTGCTGGTCAGCTAGATATGGAGGGTGGATACATTATCACGCAAGCAGGCCGTAATGGTAACTTTACTGCAACCAGTGTGCCTGGTGTTTTTGCTGCAGGTGATGTGCAAGATCATATTTACCGCCAAGCTGTGACTAGTGCTGGTACAGGATGCATGGCAGCTTTAGATGCTGAACGCTATCTCACCAGCCTAGAATAAACACTATTCAAAACTGAACGCCCTGCATAGGAATAGGCAGGGCTTTTTTATGCTTCATCGTTTTGATAGACAACCCTAATATGCGATAATACAGCCTTCTCAGGGTTCAAAATGCCGAATCCAACTACTCAAAATACCAATCTAAACAAACAGTTACAATTAATGATGTGCAACTGAAATATCAGTTCATAATAGCAAAGACTAATTAGATTATCAGTTTTTACAGGGGCAGTATGTTTAATTATAGTAATCAAGAGATCAAAACCAATTTGCTCAGCGGCTTAACTGTTGCGCTAGCCATGGTCCCAGAGGCCATTGCTTTTGCACTTATTGCGCATGTATCGCCGCTGACAGGCTTATATGCTGCCTTTATGATCTGCCTCATCACTTCCTTAATTGGCGGTAGGCCAGGCATGATTTCGGGTGCTACCGGTGCACTTGCCGTCGTCATGGTGGCATTAGTCGTGCAGCATGGTGTTGAATATTTATTTGCGACCATTGTATTGATGGGCTTCTTTCAAATTTTATTTGGTGTGGCAAAACTGGGTAAATTTATTCGGATGGTGCCTTACCCTGTAATGTTAGGCTTTGTTAATGGTCTGGCCATGGTTATTTTTATTGCGCAGTTTGGTCACTTTAAAACAACTGCGCCAGATGGTTCATCCGTATGGATTACAGGCACGCCCCTATATACTATGATTGCTTTAATTGTGTTGACCATGGCGATTATCTATTTGTTACCTAAATTAACGAAAGCGATTCCATCGACGCTGGCTGCCATTTTAGTCGTTTCAATCGGCGCAATAACACTAGGCATAGAAACAAAAACGGTGGGTGATTTAGGCTCTATTGCTGGTGGCTTGCCTAGCTTTCATATGCCAGAAGTACCTTGGAATCTAGAAACATTTCGTATCATCCTGCCCTATTCTCTTGTTTTGGCTGCGGTAGGACTGATTGAAACACTGCTCACATTAAATTTGATTGACGATATGACAGAAACACGTGGTAAACCAAATCGTGAATCATTAGCACAAGGCATTGCAAACATTGTGACTGGTTTATTTGGTGGCATGGGCGGCTGTGCGATGATAGGCCAAAGTATGATTAATATTAATAATGGTGCACTTAAGCGCCTTTCAGGCATAGCTACAGCTGTGTTTTTATTGTCGTTTATTTTGTTCGCTTCCAAATGGATTGAGATGATTCCATTAGCTGCTTTGATTGGCGTCATGTTTGTAGTCTCAGAAAAAACATTTGAATGGGGAAGCTTTAGGTTGTTTGGCAAAGTACCTAAGGCCGATATTTTTGTCGGGATTTTAGTTGCCGTCATTACCGTATTTGCGGACTTAGCGATTGCCGTTATCGTAGGCGTTATTTTTTCTGCACTTGCTTTTGCTTGGGAGCATGCGAAAGATATTCGAGCGACTACTTCAATTGATAGCGATGGGACAAAAACCTACATCCTGAATGGTTCACTGTTTTTTGCATCCATTTCAGCATTTCAAGGTCTCTTTCATCCCAAAGATGACCCAAAAAATATTGTCATTGATTTCAAAAATGCAAAAGTCGTCGATCACTCTGCTATTGAAGCCATTGATGCACTTGCAGCAAAATACACAGCGGAAGGTAAAACCTTGCACCTGAAACATCTGAGTCCAGATTGCTTAGAAATTTTAGATAATGCCAAAGGCATGGTTGAGATCAACGTACTTGAAGATCCAAACTATCATATTGCTGATAATAAGCTCGGATAAGCACTATTTTGAACTAGGCTAGTTTTGCCATATCATAGCTGTTATGGACAGGGATAAAGACATAGATGACGAGCTAAGCTTGTTCAGGCAAGCTGTTCAAGGCGCCCGTCCTATTGAAGTGAATCGAGTACCTCTACCTGTTAAGAAACCAAAACCCATACCGCGACAATTCATACTCGATGAACGTCAGGCCTTAGTTGACTCCTTGAGCGATCACTACATTCCAGCACATGAGTTAGAAAGTGGAGAAGAACTTCTTTACTTGCGCGATGGACAGTCGCCGATCATACTCAGCAAATTAAGACGCGGGCACTGGGTCATTCAGAGACACATTGATTTACATGGCATGATTAGTGATGAAGCAAGAGCCTATGTGTCAGAGTTTATCTCAGACTGCAAAAAGCGCGGTATACGTTGTGTGCGTATTGTGCACGGCAAAGGATTGGGTTCACGCAATAAAGAACCTATACTTAAAAACAAACTGAGAGGCTGGCTCATGCAGAAGGATGAAGTGATTGCCTATGCGCAAGCAAAACCACAAGATGGCGGTAGTGGCGCTGTGATTGTTTTACTAAAAGCTTAACGATCATTTTACAAAGAATACTGAGTTATATAGATGAACATGAGTTTCAATTTAGAAGATGTTGGCCAAGTTGCTGTTGGCTCTTTTGCGCTGGCTGTGCCTATTGCATTCTCAGAAGAAGCCTGGAAACTAGGTGAAACTTTACCATTAATGAATCTAAGCCTAGTATTTATTCTATCAATCGCTTTCCTTAGCTTTTATGCCTACGAAAGTGTTTTCCAAGCGGATATTCAATACCGTATACCTGTATTTATCAGTAGGATTATCTTTGCCTATTTGATCGCTGCGGTGGTTGTATCGCTAGTACTACTCTCTTTAGACAAATTCCCCTTATTAACAGATACCTATGTTGCATTACGGCGCTTAATTGTCGTTACTATGCCAGCCTCAATGGGTGCTATCATCGTTGATAGCTTTGATAAAGAATAACTGCTATCAGCCTCAGGTTTGGTGTATTAAAAAACCATTTTCATATGCAGGTCGAAGTTATTCTTTAGTTGCTCAATCAAAGCCCTAACTCAGTCAATCCAGGGTGATCATCGGGTCGTCGACCTAACGGCCAAAAGAATTTTCGATCACTTTCTTTGATTGGCAAATCATTGATGCTGGCGTAGCGTAGTTCCATAAGCCCATTCTCATCAAATTGCCAGTTTTCATTTCCATAACTTCTGAACCAATTTCCAGCGTCATCATGCCACTCATAAGCAAACCTTACTGCAATACGATTTAAATCAAATGCCCAAATCTCTTTAATCAAACGGTAATCAAGTTCTTTTGCCCATTTTCTGCTCAAGAATTCAACAATTTCCTCGCGTCCTTTGGGGAACTCAGCACGATTGCGCCATTGTGAATCAACGGTATAAACTTTGGAAACACGTTCTGGATCACGGCTATTCCATCCATCTTCAGCCATGCGTACTTTTTGAATTGCAGTCTCTTTACTGAATGGTGGTATCGGCGGCCGAGTTTCATTGCTTGTAGTCATCATTTCTCCTTAAAGTTAATGTTATTGGTTTGAATGCCATATACCTGGCATATCAATATAGCCGTGCAGTGCTTGTATATTACACAGCCACTTTTGAATAGATGGAAATACTGATAAGTCTACCCGCCCTTCTGGCGCTAATGCAATATAGGGATATAAGGCGATATCAGCAATACTTAATTTATCATTCGCTATCCATTGATGACTAGAAAAATGGCTTTCTAGTAAATTGAATAGTTTTTCTGTAATTTCCTCCGCATCTTTGATATTAATACTGCGCCCAAATTTATAATGTAAGCGTAAGGCATTGGGACCGCGTGCAACCTCATTTGCAACGGATGATAACCAAGCACTGATATTCGCGATTTCTGCAGAATTTTCTGGCCACCATTGCGCACCACCATACTGTTTTGCAAGGTAAATTAATATTGCCTGACTATCGCGAATGATATTGTTACCATCTTTTAGCACAGGCACTTGTCCAAAAGGGTTCATGGTAAGAAAACTCTCAGATTTATGTTGCTGCTGACCACCATCAATAACAATACTTTGGTAGTCGAGTTTTAATAATCCCAACATAAGGCGTACTTTGTGACAATTCCCTGATAGTGGAAACTCATAGAGCGCTATCATCGTTTCTCCTTCATTTCAGCTTCCGTAAATCGTGGTGTGATGTGTTGTGGACAATTCCATTCAATCGCGGCCACTTTAATCACAAGCCCGCGTTCAATTCGAGCTCTGTAACTAGGCATCTCTAATTGTGCAATCAGTTCAGGCTCTTCATCTTGATGCACAACACTAGTAACGCCCCAAATTTTTAAACGGCGTCGGTTAGGGTAGTCTATTAAAATAAGTGAAACACGTGGATTAACACTTAAATTACCTACACTTAAATATTGACGGTTACCTCTAAAATCTGCAAAACCAATAGTGTGCAAATCTAACACTTTTAAAAAACCTTTAGGGCCGCCTCTATGCTGCACATAAGGCCAACCATTTTCTGATATTGTAGCCATGTAAAAACTGTCTCGATCGGCGATAAATGCCGTTTCAAAATCCCCTAACTGATTGCTAGGGTCATTTGATTGTTCAAAAGCCATGTTTCGCTCACGACTACCATAAAGTGTCTGAGCAGCTTTGACGCTATCAGTAAAGGCAATCGCGGCGAATGCTTTTGGCATAGTAGATCTCCATTAGTATACTTAAGCTGCTATTTTTAATGCGACTTTTGGAAAATCAATTTCTACTCGACTGGCTTTACCAATCATATTAGTGAGCAAATTCATACCAACATGAGTAATAATTTCGACAATTTCAGCGTCACTATAACCTGCTTCTCGCACCTCAAGTAACTCCGCTGTTGTTACTTCTCCTTTATGCTCTGCAACGGACTGTGCAAACTTAACCGCTACTGCAGCTTTAGCATCTTGGCTAGTGCCAACACGGTTTGCAGCAATTTCATCGCCATTTAGCCCAGCTTTACGGCTGATTGCGGTGTGGGCAGATAAGCAATACTCACATGCATTCTGTTGGGCTATAGCTAATGCAATACGCTCCCTTGTCAGGGCGTCAAGACTGCCTTCATTTGCTATGCCATGTAAGCCTAAAAATGCGCGTAAGGCTGCTGGGGAATTAGCAAATATTTTTAAAAAATTTGGCACCATTCCTAGTTTTGATTTTATTGCGTCCAATAATGCCTTTTGTTCTTCATTAGCTGTTTCGTTAGTAATTGTTGAAATACGGCTCATGGTTTTTCTCCTTAGCTTTATGATTAAAGTAAATACTACTACTGCTAGATATTTATTGATTTCTAACAAGTGAGTGCATTCTTTCATGTTTCATTTTTTAATAGAATATGCAAAAATTGCAATTAACTATTACAAAAAATGGAATAATAAATGGCAATAGATCGGCTTTTATTGATGTCAGTATTTGTAGCTGTAGCCGAGGAAGAGGGTTTTGCTGGAGCTGCTAGACGTTTGAGCATGTCTCCACCTGCTGTGACCAGAGCAATTGCTTCTCTAGAATCACATCTGGGTATTAAGCTCTTTAACCGCACGACTCGCTATGTTCGTATGACAGAAGCAGGACAGCGTTATCTGAAAGATGCAAGGCGAGTGTTAGCAGCTGCGGACGAAGCTGATGAAGCCGCTGTTGGTGTGAATGCAGAACCCAAAGGCCATCTAAGCGTTACGGCATCGGTGCTATTTGGACGCTTATATATCATGTCTGGTATCGTCGATTATATGAAGCGTTATCCGGGTATGGAAGTTTCTGCCATTTTTGTTGATCGCGTTGTTAATTTACTTGAAGAAGATATTGATGTTGCCATCCGTATTGGCGAGTTACCAGATTCAAGTTACCATGCGCTACGAGTAGGCTCTATTCGTAGAGTGCTTTGTGCATCACCAGAATATCTCGCTAAACACGGTTCACCACTTTCACCAGAAGAAATAACTAAGCATCAAATTATCATCGCAAGAGGTCTCAACCCGCTGTCAGAGTTTAAATTTGTAAGAAATAATCAACCACTCACTGTTAAAGTAAAGCCGAGGTTGAATGTCAGCGATAATGATTCAGCGGTAGAGGCGGCCGTAAGTGGTCTAGGTATTACACGATTACTCTCCTACCAAATTGCTCCACAACTAGCCGCTGGAACATTAAAAATAATTCTGAGCGAATTTGAACCGAAAGCAGTGCCTGTGCATGTCATGCATAGTGAAGGACGTTATACTTCTGCAAAGATTAGAACATTTGTCGATTTAATCAGTGATAAGCTACGTGCTAACCCCTCTCTGAATTAAATAATAGTATATTGAAATTGTTATCGAGAGTGAGTTAATAATGGAAGAAGTAACTAAAATTGTATTCTATGCGCTTGGCGCAGGCATCTGTATCCCCCTTGGTGGCGCTTTAGCTAACTTTGAACGAATTAAATCGAGATGGCTAGAGAATGAATTTAGACACTCCGTTATTGCTTTTGGCGGCGGAATTATGTTGGCTGCTGTTGCATTAGTATTAGTTCCTGAAGGTACGCATTATATTAGCCATCCATTGCATAGCGTGTTGATATTGTTACTTGGCGGTATTAGTTTTTTTCTGTTTGAAAGATATTTAGGCTCTCGCAATCTAGAAAAACCGCAATTTACAGCAATGTTACTGGATTTTATCCCTGAGTCGCTAGCGCTTGGTGGCGCACTCGCGATAAATGCCAAAACTGCACCTTTACTTGCGATCTTTATTGGTTTACAAAACTTGCCTGAAGGATTTAACGCATATAGAGAATTACGGATACAAAAAAAATCCAGCGCTAAAAATATATTAGTCTTTATGTTATTAATGGCTCCATTAGGACCGATAATAGCCTTTTTAGGTTGGTATTTTTTCAGCGAAAATCTTCGATTACTAGGTATGACAATGCTTTTTGCTGCGGGAGGTATTCTGTACTTAATTTTTCAAGATATAGCACCGCAAGCACACTTAAAAAAACATTGGGCTCCTTCATTAGGTGCCGTACTTGGGTTTTGTCTGGGAATGTTTGGTAATAATATGGTTATTTAACGAGAAACTAATCTTCTCCCAAAAAGCCGCCACTCTGATGCGCCCAAAAACTAGCATAAAGCCCTTTTTTTGCCAGCAGTGCTTGGTGTGTTCCTTCTTCGACTATCCTGCCTTGATCTAGAACGATTAATCTATCCATTGCGGCAATAGTAGACAAGCGGTGTGCAATCGCAACAACCGTTTTACCTTCCATCAGATTGTATAGACTTTCTTGAATCACTGATTCAACCTCACTATCTAACGCACTTGTTGCTTCATCTAAGAGTAAAATCGGCGCATCCTTCAGCATGACGCGCGCAATCGCAATCCGTTGGCGTTGCCCGCCTGAGAGTTTTACCCCTCGCTCACCAACATGCGCATCATATCCAACGCGTCCCTTAGCATCACGCAATTGCAAAATAAATTCGTGTGCTTCTGCCCGCTTAGCAGCAGCAATCATCTCAGCCTCGGTTGCGTCAGGGCGACCATATAAAATATTGTCGCGTACGCTTCTATGTAGCAAAGAAGTATCTTGCGTGACCATGCCAATCATTTCACGCAAGCTGTTTTGCGTAACCGACTGTATGTTCTGACCATCAATGAGAATTTCACCGCCCTGCACTTCATAAAATCTGAGGAGTAAATTAACTGCTGTGGATTTTCCTGCACCTGAACGTCCCACTAAACCCACTTTTTCTCCAGGTTGTATATCAAGCTGAAAGTTTTCTAATACCTGTTTTTGCTCAGGGTATGCAAAATTCACCTGGTGAAACTGTACATGGCCTTGCGTTACTTGTAATGGCTTAGCATCGGCACTGTCTACGATGCTATGGCGCATTGCTAAGGTATTGATACCATCTTGCACTGTACCTATTTGTTCATATAGCGATGTTAACTCCCACATAACCCAATGTGAAATACCATTCAAGCGTAAACACATTGCTGCAATCGCAGCTATACCACCTACACTCATCTGCCCCTGTGTCCATAGCCATAAACCAAAACCACCACTTGTGATAATTAATATCATATTAAGTAAGTGATTAATGGTTTCAATACCGCTGACTAAACGCATTTGCTTATGCACTGTCCCTAGAAACTCAGTCATTGCACCTTGTGCATAATCAGCCTCTCTTCCAGCATGTGAAAATAACTTCACTGTAGAGATATTCGTGTAAGCATCGGTAATGCGACCTGTCATCAATGCACGCGCATCCGCTTGCTGTTGAGAAACTTTGCTTAATTTAGGTACAAAGTAATAGAGTGCGCTTGCATACAAGGTTAGCCATGTCAAAAAAGGTATTATAATCAATGGATTAAAATTTCCAACAATAGCGACCATTGTGGCAAAGTAAATCGTGACGAAGACCATAATCTCTGAAACAATAAACCAAACATCTCGCACTGCTAATGCTGTTTGCATCACTTTTGCCGACACCCTGCCAGCAAACTCATCTTGGTAAAAACTCATACTTTGATGCAACATTAAGCGATGAAAATTCCAGCGCATTCGCATTGGGAAGTTACCAGCTAGCGATTGATGTTTCAACATCGTTTGCAATCCTAGCAACAAAGTGCTTGCTAATAGTATCAACGCCAAAATGAGCAATGTGTGCTTTTCTAGATCCCAAAATAACTCTGGTGGCGTATCACCCAACCAATCCACAACCTTACCCATCATGGCGAACAATAATGCTTCAAATACGCCCAATAAAGCTGTGAGAATAGTCATGGCAATTAGAAAAGGCCGCATTCCAGTAGTACACGTCCAGACGAAAGTCCAAAAACGCTTTGGCGGGGTCTCTATATCACCCTTGGGGAAGGGGTTAACCAGTTGTTCAAACCAAGAGAACATTGTCGTCTAGTACTTTGTAATCAAACAAACTGCTTCAGCAGCGATACCCTCGCCGCGTCCGGTAAAACCAAGCTTTTCTGTCGTAGTGGCTTTAACGTTAATTTGGTCTATCGAGACATCACAATCCTGTGCGATATTGGTACACATCTGTTTGATATGAGGGGCTAATTTAGGTGCTTCACAAATGACGGTAGCATCAATGTTAGCAACAACATAACCTTTACTCGCTAGCAAACTGACCACCTCTTTTAAGAGTAATCGTGAATCAGCATCTTTATAACGGTCGTCTGATGGAGGAAAGTGTTTACCGATATCCCCAGCGCTAGCTGCCCCCAGTAAAGCATCACAAATAGCATGTAGTAAGACGTCGGCATCAGAGTGCCCATCCAAACCCTTAGCGTAAGGCACCTCGACACCACCAATGATGCACTTTCTACCTTCTACCAAGCGATGCACGTCGAAGCCGTGTCCTATACGCATTAACTTTTACTCCCTTGCTTTTCAAAAATCATTTCTAACATTGTTAAATCTTGTGGATAGGTCACCTTTAGATTACATAACTCGCCATGCACAAGTTTTGGATTAAGTCCTAGCGCCTCTACTGCTTCAGCTTCATCTGTAGGAATCCCAATAAAATCTGTTAATGCTTTTTTAAGTAATTGATAACGAAACATTTGCGGTGTTTGTGCTTGCCATAAATTTTGGCGTGAGATTGTTTTCTCTATCATATTCATTTCATTCGATTTTTTTACGGTATCGGCAACGGGCATAGCCAGCAACCCTCCAACTTCATCTTGGCTAAGTGTGTCGAGCAGCCGATTCAAAGCATCGTCCGTTAGACCTGGCCTCGCTGCATCGTGAACAAGCACCCAATCATCATCGGCAATATCAATTGCTTTTAAGGTGTTTAATACTGTTTCAGACCGACTTTCGCCACCTGTGTAATGAATGTGTAAGCGACTTTCAGGATTTAAAGTAAAACTTCGCCAAAAATTATCTTGTTGACTGAGCGCTAAATGAATGCTTGCTATTCGTGGATTATTAAAAAAGGTTTGAATAATATGAGAAATAATGGGCTTGCCTGCAAGCGGTAAATACTGTTTTGGCAATACATTTTCCATTCGAGCACCCACACCTGCTGCAGGAATAATTACATGAAATAAAGTCATACGTTAGTTTATCATGTGCTTCTGTTCAGTCACTAGCATTTAAAACTAACTGAACTTTACACCGTTATTCTTTGATTTAAATTTTCTATACACGTGGATAATAATAACTAAAAGCAAACGGGTGAGTATGTCACAAGTAAAATTAGAATCTGTGCTTGAAAAGCTAATTGTGCTAACCAGCGAAAGAGACTCTGGTTCGCTCGAGCTTGCGCTAGCCCAAGCCCTTTTTGGCTTGTCCAATGTACAAAATTTAACGATTCACTCTGCGGGCAATATTAACCGTGTTAAGCATATGCTCTCTAACGGTGAAAAACTTCCTGATGGAGAAACTATCTCTTCAGACATTGTTGACGCATTGAATCAGTGTTTAGAAACAGCAAACACTAAAAGCATTCTTCACCAAGGCAAACAGTTTACGATATTTCCACTCAAGTCTTCCAAACAAAGACCGATTGCAGTGGTATTGGTTGAGCAAAGCAGCAAAACTCAAGAAAATGAAATCATTATTCAAATCCTGAAAATCTATCATAATTTTCTATCGTTAATGACAGAAAATGAGAGAGACGCGCTAACTGGTCTTTTAAATCGGAAAACATTCGATTTAAAGATCAACAATATCATCACTGAACAACAAGTTAAAAATACCGACGATAAAGCCGAATCGACTTATCTAGCAATATTCGATATAGACCATTTTAAACGAGTCAATGATACTTATGGCCACCTGATTGGTGATGAAGTATTAATATTATTTGCGTCGCTAATGGAGAAAAACTTCCGTGATATTGATTTGTTATTTAGGTTTGGTGGCGAAGAATTCATTGGCTTATTTCAGTGCCCTGATAGTGTAAAAATGCAAGACACACTTGATCGCTTTAGACAAGCTGTAGAGGGATACACTTTTCCTCAAATTGGTAGAGTTACAGTAAGCTGTGGGTTTACTCAAATTGAAGAATTTGATCTTGCCTCAAACATATTAGACCGTGCAGATATTGCACTATATCATGCAAAAAATCATGGCAGAAATCAGGTTTGCCATCATGAGTCACTCGTGGCATTAGGTTTGCTGGCAGAAGAAGACACTAGTGGTGGTGAAATTGAATTATTTTAACAACTTTCTAACCAAACAAAAAAGGAGCTAGTAACTGCTCCTTTTTTTGTTTTTAAATCAAATTTGACTAATCTTCTGCTGTAGAACTAATCTTATGAATGCTTAAATCTGCACCCTCATACTCTTCCTCAGCATTTAAGCGAATACCGAATAAATGCTTGAGTGCGCCATAAACAATAAAACCACCAGCTAGCGCGATCAACACAGCTAAGCTCGTTCCTATTAGCTGAGACATAAAACTAACACCGCCCATACCGCCTAAGGTTTTACAGCCAAAAATACCCGCAGCAAGCCCACCCCAAGCACCGCATAAGCCATGCAGCGGCCATACACCTAGCACATCATCAATTTTGAGGCGATTTTGTGTCAGGGTGAATGCCCAAACAAATAGTGCGCCTGCTACTAGACCAGTAGCTAACGCGCCTAGTGGATGCATTACATCTGATCCAGCACATACTGCAACCAAGCCAGCTAATGGACCATTATGGACAAAACCAGGGTCGTTTTTCCCCAATATTAAAGCCGCAATGGTACCACCTACAAGTGCCATTAAGGAGTTAACCGCTACTAATCCAGAGATACCCTGAATTGACTGTGCAGACATAACATTGAAACCAAACCATCCCACAGTCAAAATCCATGCTCCTAATGCCAGAAAAGGAATGCTAGAAGGTGGGTGTGCAAAAACTTGGCCATCTTTACCATAGCGTCCCGAACGCGCACCCAGTAATATCACCGCAGCCAATCCAATCCAGCCACCCATCGCATGAACAACGACCGAGCCAGCAAAATCATGGAAAGCGTTACCAAACTGAGTTGTTAGAATCTCCTGAATACCATAATGACTATTCCAAGCAATCCCCTCAAAGAATGGGTAAACAAAACCTACCAATAAAAAAGTTGCAGCAATTTGTGGATTAAACTTTGCTCGCTCCGCTATACCCCCAGAAACAATCGCAGGTATTGCGGCAGCAAATGTTAGTAAAAAGAAAAATTTGACCAAGTCGTAACCATTTTTTGCAGCTAAAATTTCGGCACCGCTAAAAAAATTAACGCCATAAGCAACAGCGTATCCAATAAAAAAATAAGCAATAGTCGAAATCGAGAAATCGACCATAATTTTAACTAATGCATTAACTTGGTTTTTATGCCGTACGGTCCCCAATTCCAAAAAAGCAAAGCCCGAATGCATGGCAAGCACCATAATGGCGCCTAACAATACAAATAACGTATCGTTTGCCGCAACTAATTGTTCCATATTTTCCTCCCAATATCATTATTTTAGTGCGGAAAATGTAAGCAAAAGTTAAGCCAGAACATAACTTATTGATTTACAATGACTCCTGTTTTTTGTCTAGATAAAATTGCACTATAATTGTGCGATCATCTGTGCATTGCACTTTTTAAGTGCAAATTGAATAGTTAATTATATTACAGCATGCTCACTGTATTACTGTTGAGAATGAATTTTTCTGCTTCAGGGTTACCTGACCAAAAATGAAAAAACTCACGTACGACTACTAGAAATAAACGACGATTTTTTTTTAATTCAAATAAAGGAAGTGTGGCATCAATCGTCGTGCGATATGCTTTATTATCACGTTCTGGCGCATCACTAAGCCTGACAAGCAATATTTTTGCAAGCTTTACTCTCGTATCAATTAAGACTTGATCAGCGTTTTCGTTGCGCAGCGCCTTCGTATAAGCCTTAAGTGCCCAGCTATCCGTACGCGTAAATTTTTGTTCATCAACCGAGTACCATAAATCTGCAAGCTGAACTTGCAATGGCTTCCAATCAATTGGTAATGGGTCTTTTGTTGCAGACTGATTCAAGCGTGCAATTGTTTTAATGTCATTTGTCCAGAATGGGTAGTACTCACGGGCAACTAGCAAACTTTCTGGCCAATCTTCTTCAGGCACTTCGTCCATAAGACCCTCTAAGGTAGCACGGTAGATAGTTCCTAACTGATCTTTGCCAGCTAGTAGTGGCATAAGCTTGTTTAAAAAGTTAGTACGTTGCACAAAAGTCTCAGGACCAAAGCCTTTGCTTTTTAGCAATTTGATATACACTTCAAGTGCTTGTTGTTCACGTTCTTGTATTGTCATTTGTTGCGCCACTTAAACGATAAGTCGAATTTTACCGCATAATAGCTTGAAATATAACACTATTAGCATAATCTATATAGACATACAACTTTTCAGAGATCAAGCCACATGTTTGAAACATTACTTCTTATCTTTATTTTACTGCTCGCATGGTTCTGGTTTGACTCTGTAACAAAACGCGAGGTTGCCATTAGTGTAGGGAGAGAGTTGGCAGCTAGATGCCATTTACAGTTACTAGATGAAACAGTTGCTTGCGTGAAAATTGGTATTGCCCGCAACAATGACGGTCAGATACAGCTTACTCGCCTGTATGAGTTTGAGGTAAGTGCTGATGGACACACGCGGTTACTGTGCACCCTAGAATTGTTGGGCAAGAAGCTAAGAAATTGGCATATTCCACCCTACTTACAAGCTGTTCACTAATCATGTATATCGGAAGATTTGCACCCTCCCCAACTGGTCCGCTTCATTTCGGTTCACTTGTAACAGCGGTGGCTAGTTATTTAGATGCACGCAGCAAACAGGGAAAATGGTTGCTACGCATGGAAGATTTGGATAAGCCAAGAGAAGTCAAAGGAGCTGCTGAAAACATATTATCTACTTTAGAAGCTTATGGCTTTGAGTGGGATGATACCGTCATATACCAAAGTCGGCGTTATGATACTTACGAAAGCATATTGGCTAAACTGAAACAAATGCAATGTGTTTACCCATGTACTTGTACGCGTAAAGAAATTGCCGACTCATCTGAACAGACAGGTATTGAAGGTGCTATTTATCCTAGGACCTGTTTGCACCATACAATTAAAGCGCATCATCCAATTGCATGGCGTATAAAAACATCAGATACATCAATACATTTTAAAGATGTTATTCAAGGTGATATTGAGCAAAACATAACTAATGAAATTGGTGATTTTGTATTAAAGCGCGCGGATGGCCAATTTGCTTACCAGCTAGCTGTTGTTGTGGACGATGCTGAGCAAGGCGTTACCAATGTTGTACGTGGTGCAGATTTGCTTAACTCTACAACTCGGCAAATTTTCATACAACAATTACTTGGCTTTTCACAACCAACTTATATGCATATCCCTATTGTCAAAAATGAGTTGGGGCAAAAACTCAGCAAACAAACACTTGCAGCACCATTAGAGATTAGTCAGGCAAACACTACCTTGTGGCAAGCATTAGCATTCTTGAATCAAAACCCACCTCAATCTCTTAAGCATGGAACGATTGAGCAACTCTGGGGATGGGCCACCCCTCACTGGCTAACCAAGAGCATTCATAGATAATAATTGTGATTTACACCCCCTAATTGGATCATCAAGAAACGCATTAACAGTTGATAACTGTTAATGTTATTGATAATTATTACTATTTGCGTTAGAGTTACATTTTTTCAATCTTATCTATATATCTGGGATATCATTACAATGTATTTCACTCACAACTCACTCACACCAAGCCGTGAGAAAGCGATTTATCGTTTAGTCAAACTTACCTGTAGTTTAATGTTTAGTTCGAGCCTGCTCTCAGCAGCTCACTTTGTTTATGCAGAAGAAAATGTGATTGAGCTTGATGAAATTGATGTAACAGCAACAAAACAAAGTGATACAAAGCCAGTTAAAGGTTACAACGTGAAAAAATCAAGCGCTGCAACCAAAACAGACACACCACTAATTAATGTGCCACAAGCAGTGACTGTTATCCCACAAGAAGTACTTAAAGACCAGTCTGTACAGAGTATTGCAGATACAATACGTTATGTCCCTGGGGTAACGACATCACAGGGTGAAGGTAACCGCGATGCGATTGTGTTTAGAGGCAACAGAACAACCAGTGATTTATTTATTGATGGTCTCCGTGATGACGTACAGGTGTATCGCGATTTATACAACACCGATCGTGTAGAGGTGCTTAAAGGACCTAACGGCATGATATTTGGTCGTGGTGGCGCTGGTGGTGTATTAAACCGCGTAACTAAAAAAGCGGGGTGGGATCCAGTTAAAGACATCAGTGTGACCTATGGTGCATGGAATCAGAAACGTGTTACAGGTGACTACGGCGTCGGATTAACTAACGACATTGCTTTTAGAATCAATGCCGTCTATGAAGACGCTGACTCATACCGCGATGGCGTGAATATGGAGCGTTTTGGTGTCACCCCTACCCTAACAATTTCTCCCGATGAAAAAACCAATATTTATCTTTCCACCGAATACTTTAAAGATAAACGTATTGGTGACCGTGGTGTGCCATCTGTTACCAATGCTAGCGGTGAGAAGAGAAGACCATTCAGAATCGATGATGAAGACCAGTTCTTTGGTAACGCTTCTTTAAGCCCAAATGAAGCAGAAACAACAGCCTTTAATGCCATAATCGAGCATACCTTTGATAATAAAGTAAAACTTAAAAACAGCACACGTTATGCTAATTACAATAAGTTTTACCAAAACATCTATGCTAACTCCACAGTTACCAATGGTTCTTTGTCATTAAGCGGCTATCGTGATGAAACCGATCGTGAAAATCTAATTAACCAGACCGATATAACCGTTCCATTCAGCACAGGCAATATTAACCATAACTTCTTAGTAGGTGCAGAATTTATGGAGCAAGACAATCAAAATGTCCGCCTAACACCATCTGGCGGCATAACGCCTAATCCAGTAAACGCTAACAATCCGACTGGAACAGCTACATTCACGGTACTTAACAGAGATCAAGATACTGATATCAGCAGCCGCGCAGTTTATCTACAAGATCAAATTGAGCTTTCACCACAATGGCAGGTCATTGCAGGTGTAAGACGTGACATTTTTGATACTGACTATACTAATAACATCAATAATCGAAATGTTGATATTACCGATGCATTTTGGTCACCGAGAGCTGGTTTAATCTTTAAACCAAGCAACAACACGTCTGTTTATACAAGTTACAGCATCTCCTATGTACCAAGAGCAGGTGATCAGTTAACAGACTTTAGAGGTGTCGAAAATAATACAGAGCTATTTGATCCAGAAAAATTTATTAATAAAGAAGTTGGCTTTAAATGGGATATAAACCCAAATCTTTCGTTTACTGCTGCCGCTTACATTTTGGAACGTGAGAACTCAATTGCGAATGACCCAAATCAAGCTGGACAAAGCGTGCTGATTGATGGTCAGGAAACAAAAGGTATTGAATTGAGCCTATCAGGAAACATTACTGACAAATGGTCTATTATAGGCGCATATACTTACCAAGATGGGGAAATTACAGAAGCTCAAGGCTCATCGCCAACAAGCATATCAATTGAAAAAGGTGCCGAGCTTGCTGAAACACCAGACCATACTCTATCTGTTTGGAATAAATACCAAATTAATGAGACTTGGGCCGTGGCACTGGGTGTGATTAGCCGCTCTGAAATGTATGCTGCTATCCCTCAAGTAGGTAATAGCACCATATTACCTGGCTACACGCGTTATGATGCCGCTATCTTCGCAAAACTTAGCGAGAAGGCAACACTACAATTTAATATTGAAAACCTAACCAATAAAGACTATGCCATTAGTGCGCACAATAACAACAATATCGTACCAGGTGCACCTATATCAGGAAGAGCAACACTGAACTATAGCTTCTAAAATGTTGATATTGAGAGGCCCGCTTGATGCGGGCTTTTTTGTGCTGAATAAAAGTTAAACACTTTATTCAATGTTAAAATATTGCTATGCAAAACAGTGATTTCTTACAACCTTTCTTATTCAACGATACACCGATTAAAGGTAACGTTGCTCAGCTAAATAACACCTACACAATGGCGCTTGCCCATCAAACACTGCCGCACGTAGTTAAAAAAGCGTTAGGTGAACTCATGGCCGCTAGTGCTTTACTCACCGCCACCTTGAAAATGGAAGGTGCGATGGTCATACAAATACAAACGATGGGCCAGCTTAAGCTACTAGTTGTGGAGTGTAGCTCAAACCTAGAAATGCGCGCGACTGCAAAATGGGATGGCGACATTGCCGACAACACAGATTTTTTATCGCTGATAAGTGACGGTCAGTGTGTCATTACTTTAGACCCAAAAGGACAAAAGCCTTATCAAGGAATTGTGCCTATAGAAGGTGAGAATATAGCTACAATGCTAGAAAGTTATATGTTGCGTTCGCAACAAATTGACACAAAGCTCTGGTTAAGCTGTGACGGACAATATGCAGGAGGATTGATGTTGCAAAAATTACCTGAAGATGAGTTAGCAGATGCTGATGCCTGGAACCGAGTTGTAACACTGGCAGATACTATTACCAATGCTGAATTGATCAGCAATAGCGCAGAGCGCATAATCACCGACTTATTTCATGAAGAAGACGTCAGAGTGTTTGATAGCCGCCTATTACGCTTTTATTGCAAATGCACACGTACTGGCGTAGCGAGCATGCTACAAATGTTAGGAAAAGATGAAGTTGAATCAATTATTGCAGAGCAAAATCAAGTAAAAATAAATTGTGACTACTGCAATAAAGAGTATCTGTTTGATGCAGTGGATGCTGCAACATTGTTTACTGATAGTGAAGTGATTAAAGCAAGCAAAGCTATCCATTAAGTAATCAATGCAATCGCTGGCTTATGAAAAGGCCGCCAGTTACCCGACCTGCCGTTTACGCTCAAATAAACAAACTGCAGCAGCCGCTGCAGCATTAAGTGACTCAAGTTTGTGATGCATAGGAATACTTACTTGATAATCAGCAGCATCAATCACTCTTTTGCTTAAGCCCGCTCCTTCATTACCAATAATAAATACAGTATGCTGAGTTAAGTCATGCTTGTATAGCGAGTCTCCCGCTAAAGTGGCTGCATAAGAACTTCCCTTAAAATCATTGAGTGCTTCAACAATATCCGCACCCTCCATTATTGGCAAATAAAACTGTGCGCCTTGTCCGCCACGTAAACACTTTGGTGACCATACATCAGTGCAACCTTTTGATAAATAGACAGTATCGACACCAGCACCTAATGCCGTTCTTATCATACTACCCAAATTACCTGGGTCTTGAATATCTTCTAGCATCAATGCAAAGTTAACCGTATGCGGCAATTCTACTTTTGGTTGTTTTACTAAAGCTAAAATGCCTGTGCTACTTACCACAGGTGCTAGTTCCGAAAACATCAACGTTGGAAACATAACCGTACTCACATCTCCAAGCTGCTGCATTAAATCAACAGCCTCCTGCGAACTTTTACCTTCTGGAATAATTAACAACTCTGGCTCACCAAAAGTTAGGAGGTAGCTTTGAATTAAATGCACACCATCTAATAACGTTTGTCCAGTTTTACTGCGCTCACGTTTATTATCTGCGAGCTTTTTTATTTGCTTAAATATCGCGTTATCGCGAGAGGTAATGTGTTTAAAACTCATAAAACCCTAATCATGCTTACTTAACAATATTTAATCTATTTTAACTTGTATAAGCTTGTTTGCCCCTAACTATTCGTATAGATTAGTCACACAAAAACAAGAATGCTAAAAAACTACTTTTAGGGAGATTCTAATGAACTTAACAAAACGTTCTGTTGCTGAATTAATCGGTACATTTTGGCTAGTATTAGGTGGGTGTGGTAGTGCAGTGTTCGCTGCTGGTATACCAGATTTAGGTTTAGGTTATTTGGGCGTATCATTTGCATTTGGTTTAACAGTATTAACAATGGCGTTTGCCATTGGTCATATTTCGGGTTGTCATTTAAACCCAGCAGTATCTATTGGTTTAGTCATTGGAGGTCGTTTCAAGGCTTCTGAATTACCTTACTACATCATTGCACAAGTTATAGGTGCTATTCTAGCCGCCATCCTGATTAAACTAATCGCGAGTGGCGCGGATGGCTTTTCTGGCGGTTTAGCTTCCAACGGGTTTGGCGAGCACTCGCCACATGGTTATAGTATGGCCGCTGGTTTAATCACAGAAATAGTAATGACGGCAATGTTCTTATTCGTCATTATGGGCGCGACAGATAAACGTGCACCTGTTGGGTTGGCTCCAATCGCCATCGGTCTCATGCTCACACTGATTCACATGATTAGCATCCCTGTAACTAATACATCCGTTAATCCTGCGCGTAGCACAGGACCTGCGCTGATAGAAGGCGGAATTGCATTAGACCAGCTTTGGTTATTCTGGATAGCCCCAATAATTGGCGGGATAATTGGTGCAGCTATGTACAATTTTCTAAGCAAAGAGTAATGCTGGTTTAAAAAACATTCAAAGCCCACTTTGCTGGGCTTTTTCCTTTTGTAACATGCTTAGAGAAATAAAATAATAAATACTTTTCTAAATGTGGGCGTCAATCAGCAGCTATTAGTCTTACAATGTCGAATGTAAGCGTTAATAAAAGATAATTTAGACACGGTAATTTATGATTGAAGGCTTAGTACAAATATTCATCTGGCAAGGCATTGGCGAGATGATCTCCAAGTTTTTAATTCCCAGCATTCCTGGTCCAGTCATCGGGCTTATTTTGCTTGTGGTGTATTTATCCTATAAAGGTGAGGTCAACCCAAATCTAGGTATGGTAGCGGATGCTTTCCGCCAGCACTTGGCACTATTATTTGTCCCAGCCTCTGTTGGTGTTATTTTATTCTTACCAGAGCTAAAAACACATGCATTCGCAGTAGCAACATCATTGATTGTGAGTGTAATACTAGCCATTGCTGTTACCGCGCTGGTCCTAAAACTACTTAGTAATAAGGAGCCCACTTACGAAAACAGCAAAGCTTACCGCCTTGAAATGAAGTTACTAGATGAAGACAGAAAGCAACAAATTACAGCGAGAAAGCAGGCCAGGCGTACAGCGGAAAAAGTAGGTACTAAAAATGACAGATAGGCTTCCCATCACAGAAATATGGGTGTATCTATCTGGCGACCCATTGTTTGCGTTAATATTAACACTGGCTACATATCAATTAGGCTACACCTTGTATGTCAAATCAAATCGCAACCCTATATTAAACCCAGCGGCTATATCGATTATCCTGATTGCAGTGATTATCTCGCAGTTCGGCTTTGGCAATTCTAACCAAGAAGCCTATCAAAAGTATTTTGAGGGCGCGAAATTTGTGCATTTCCTGTTAGGTACAGCGACAGTTGCACTTGCAGTGCCAATCTACCGTGGTTTTGCTCAAATGAAAGGCAAGATCATACCAATTATTATTGCACTCATTAGCGGAAGTGTTGCATCAATTGCCAGTGCCGTATTAATCGCAAAATATATGAATGCTGGTGAAAGTATTGTCGGCAGCATGTACACAAAGTCCGTTACAGCGCCTATAGCGATGGGTATAGCAGAACGCATTCAAGTCTCCCCCACCCTAACAGCAGTCTTCACGGTGATTACTGGTATTTTAGGGGCTATTCTGGCGCCTTATATTTTAGACATTTTTAAAATCAGACCTTGGTGGATACGTGGTACTGCCATTGGTGTGGGTGCGCATGGTTTAGGTATTACTCGTGCTTTTAGTGTCAATGAACAAGCAGGTATTTTTGCCAGCATGGCCATGGGACTTAATGGGGTCTTAAGTGCTATTGTCTTGCCTTTTATCTATACATGGTTGCACCAGTAATGGCGAAAGCAGCAAAAAATACCCTAGAACGCATATTGCACCAGCAAGGACATGGTTCACGCAAGCTTTGCCGCATTATGATCATCAATGAGGAAATCACCGTCAACGGAGAGACCTGTGATGATCCAAGCGCTAGCTTTGACTTACAAGGTTTGCAATATACAGTTAAGGGTGAGTCTTGGGAGTATAAAGAAAAGTCTTATCTCATGATGCATAAGCCCAGCAACTATGAGTGCTCTCACAAAACACAACACCACCCTACTATTTACAGTCTCTTACCATACCCATTGGTTGCGCGCGGTGTGCAATGTATAGGCCGTCTGGATGAAGATACGACAGGTCTAATACTCATTTCTGATGACGGCCAGTTTATTCACAAAATGAGTTCACCCAAGCACAAAGTCCCCAAGGTTTACGAAGTAACCTGTAAACATCCTGTTAATGATGAACAAATAGCGCAAATTCTTAGTGGAGTACAACTCATTGATGAGGATGCGTCTATTGCTGCGCTGGCATGTAATCGTATCTCAGAGCATATTATTCATATGACTTTGGCTGAGGGTAAATACCATCAAGTAAAACGTATGATTGCTGCTATCAGCAATCGAGTGGAAGCTTTAAAACGAATTCAAATAGGCGATTTAAAATTGCCCAATGATTTAAAAGTGGGTGAATGGCGATGGCTATCTGAGCATGATATGCTAGCGCTAACAAGTAAGAGCTAACCACTCGTCAATAATATTTCTCGGACTATGATGTTAACCTGATGGAAGCTGTAATTTTTGATATGGATGGGACTTTGATTGATTCAGAACCCATGTGGAAAGAAGCAGAAAAGCAAGTTTTTTCATCTGTCGGCGTCCAAGTTACTGACAACTTATCTACACATACTGCCTCGATGACTACGCGAGAGGTAACTAAGTTTTGGTATAACCATTTTCCTTGGTCAGGTAAAAGTTTGGAGCAAGTTGAAAATGAAGTAATTGACTGTGTAGCAGCACTGATTACTAAGAAAGGCGAGCCAATGGAAGGTGTAAAAGAAATTTTAAGTTTTTTTGAAAAGAAAAAATTTAAAATTGGTTTAGCAACCAATGCACCTGCTAGGCTCATTCCTGTAGTTCTGAACAAGCTTAAAATCTCAACATATTTTCTCAGCGCTTGCTCCTCACAAAATGAGACACAAGGAAAACCGCATCCAGCAGTCTATTTATCCACCATCAGAAAACTAGACGTTGACCCTTTAAAATGTATTGCATTCGAAGACTCATTATCTGGGGTTATTTCTGCAAGCAAAGCAAAACTAAAAACTGTTATTGTTCCACCACTATCAGATTTTAATAACAAAAAATATGGGATTGCAGATATCAAACTTAGACGTCTCTCAGACTTCAGAGAAATTCACTTAGAGAAAATATCTAATACTGTATAGTTCTCTCTGATGAAAAAAGCTTTCTTAATAGTGGTTTTGTTGCTTTTTCCAATGCTAGCATTGGCTCTCGAGGTAGACTGCAAAAACGCCCTAACAACCATTGATATTAATCACTGCATCAGCCAAGAAATAGAAAACGCAAATCATTCATTAATGCATTACCTTGCAAAAGCTAAAGAGCGCTATTCTGATCAAGCCACGGTTGTAGCCTCAATTGATAAATCTCAACAAGATTGGTTGGTATACCGCCAATCACATTGTAGCTCGCTATATGAACTATGGTCTGATGGTACTATCAGAGGCACAATATTTGGAGAATGTATGCTGAAGCTAACCAATCAACGCACGCATCAAATTTGGCAAGACTATCTCACTTATATGGATGATACACCGCCACTACTGCCAGAGCCAAAGTGAGATATTCCGGCTAACTCTAGAGAGAAATTATTGCGTCCTTTCAATGCACATTTCAAAATGTATAATGGCAGCACCATCTCAACCTGTGTATACGACACATAATTAAATATGAAACAACTTTACCAATATTTCTTTCGTGGTTTGCTCACGGCACTCCCTATCGGACTAACAATATATGTACTCTATGTATTTTGGTCATGGTCAGAAAAGTTTTCAGAATCATGGATAAGACCATGGGTTGGTGAGGCCTATATTCCTGGTATGGGTTTACTCATTACCTTACTGTCTATATTAGTATTAGGCTATCTGATTTCTCATCGGTTGATTTTACGATTAATTTCAATGATTGAGTTTCCATTCACCAACCTTCCAGTGGTTAAAAGCATTTACTTGTCGTTGAAGAATTTTGCTGATTACTTTAACCCGACGGAAGAAAATACTGACCAGCAAGCTGTTATATTGAAATCACCTCATTTAGATTTAGAAATGGTCGGTTTGATTACCCAGCAAAACACCCAGTCGTTGCCCAATGGGTTTGGCGAAGATGATCGCGTTGCGGTCTTTCTACCCATGGGCTATAACGTGGGTGGCTATACTGTATTTGTGCCGAGAGAGTGGATACGTCCAATCGAAATGACGGCCGAGGAAGTCATGCGAAGCTCATTATTTGCATGGATGAGCAATGCTAAAGAGCAAAACACCTAGCTAGTAACATGACATTCTTGTCTGAGCTAGGTTATGCTGGCCTTTTCATTGCCTCATTTCTAGCGGCAACTATCTTGCCGTTAAGCTCGGAACTAGTATTAAGTGCTTTATTAGTCAGTGGTTTATCACCAACTACTTTGGTGTTAATTGCAACCTTAGGAAATGTCTTAGGATCATTACTTAACTATATGTTGGGTTACTGGGCCAGCTTGGGCATAGTTAAAAAATGGCTCAAATATTCCGAATCTGAATTCTTGCGCGCTGAACAGCGTTTTAAAAAGTATGGTATTTTGGCTTTGCTATTTGCATGGATGCCTATTATTGGCGACCCGATTACCGTAGTTGCAGGTATTCTCCGCGTCCATCTGATCTGGTTTCTGATTCTAGTGACTACAGGTAAGCTGCTGCGTTATATAGTTATTTCCTATTTTGTATTGCAATCAGTTGCCTGACAGCAAAACATTACTCTATCGATAATGGCGCTTTTTTGATGACTTTTTCTTGCGTTTTCCAACTAACGCGCACATCTAAACGTTGTTCGCCGTCCTGCTTTCTGGCAGTAATTTTTAGATTAAGCAAGCCTTTAGGCTCCATGACGATTTCACCGTCCTGATCGCTAAATTTAAGCTCGCCTTTTGCTATTGCCTTAGAAATAGATTTGAGCATATTTTGTATACTTTTTTTATCTTGTAGTGATTCGTGTTTAAACTGTTGTTGCTCCATCGCTTTACCTCGTTCATCTATAAATAGCGCTCTGGTTCGAACACTTTAACAAAAGGATAGTCATTACTAATGCCAATGACCTGTTGGTGTGGTTCAATAATAGTCACCCCAAGCCCATTTCCCTGCAGCCCTTCTTTTTTTCTGGACCCTCTATCAAGCGTAACATCACATTCAATGTGAATAAGGCCTTGTTTTAATACAATGCGCTGACCTTGTCTACGGTTCAAATGGCCATGCACCACAGCGTAGATGCCATTACGATGAATACGTTTCACACCGTCTTCGGTCAAAGGCAAATCAGCTGGCCGATATTTTGTTCGCATGGTATTTGCCAAGCTACCATAGTAAAAATGAAATAGGTCTTTTTCTAGATGCAGACGGAACTGGCGATTAATAAATCGCACACTTTTCATGGAGATGGTATCAATAATGCCATCATCCAAACCAGCATGTATAAACAGGAATGATCCTTTACGATATGCAAGCTGCATATCGCGGTAAAACCATGCAAACTCACCTTTGGGACTTAAAAAAAGTGCTCTACATTTTTGCGCAGTTGCGTAGACATCGCGCATACTTAAACCTGCTTTTTTGCAATCAGATTCAAAGACATCAATCTTTTTACGCATGCGTTGCAATTCACGTGTAATGGCTGCTTTGGACATAAAGCCATTTGCGATAATCGGAAATTGTTCAAACCAATCCGCATCTGGGAATATACGTTTTTTACATTCAGCTTCATCAGGAATTTTTTTGCTAATCTTCTTACCTGCCAAATAAGCAGCATGCACCTCTGATAATAAAGGGACCGCTTTCTCACCCATTCTCACAAACAAGTGTGCTGTTGCAGCTGTACGTTTTAAACCTAGCGCCTGAATACCCATAAACAGGCGCATATCGTGATTGCCAGCCAGCAACTTAACGTTAGCACCTGTATCAATTAGTTGGCGAACACTTTTCAGTAATGTAAGATTGCTTGGGCCTTTATCCAGACAATCACCACCAATGATGAATGTGCTCTTTTTACCAATATTGGTTAGCTTAAAATCAGTATGACTTTTGCCTGTTATTCTAACGCCTCCACCCACTATAAGAGAGTTAACAAAAGCCTCGGCATCTGCATGTGGATCAGTGATGACGTATAAGCGCCGTTTAGGCCATTTCCAGGCTTCACCCCCATTAATACTGCGAATCATTTTGGTAAAATGCTTTACGCTGTAATTATTTTTATGTCCAGAATGACCTGCAACAACATTCCAATCCTCTAACTGCTTTGGCAGTTGCTGGTAAAGAACCGTTGGTAGCTTATTGAGCTCCTGAATTAACTGGTTATTGTCTGTGGCAGCTTTTTTCATCTGTGTTTCCACACATTAATCTCGATATGCACCATATCTAGACCTGAGTTTCCATTCTCCCGCAATATGCTGCCATGAACCATCTTCAAGGTATTCCAAATAGACAGGCTGCGCATGATGCATACTTAAATCAGCAACTTGCTGTAAATCAATGACATTAAGTACACATGCAGCATGCCTAAAAGCAGCACCATGACCGACAAGAAGCTTGACGCAATCGACATCCTCTTGCATATCGGCTGCCGACTGCATTATGTATTTTGCTACACGTTCACCCGCTTCTAATAATGACTCTGCACCAATAAAAGGCAGCTTAAACTGGCTGTTTGACTTCCAATTATAGGGAAGTGGCTCATACCTGGGATCCTGCTCAATCAGGTCTTCAATTTGTTGTATCGTAAGATTGGCAACTGCGCCAACGCTACGTTCAACTAAATCATCTACAGATTTGATAGACAATTGTTGTTCTACCGCAGGTTGTAGTAATTCGATAAATATTTTAGCTGTTTGCCATGCGCGTAATAAAGAAGAAGTATGCACATTAGCATCAAGAACCCATTTATTTTTCTGTAGAAATGCTTTCATCTCTAGTGCTGACTGTTTTGCTTGTTTAATACCAGTACCGGTCAATGCAAATGGCTGCAAAGCACTAGGAGCATCAGTCAACTGGTGGTATTCAGCATGTCTGACAAGGGCAAAGATTCGGCGGGCCATTAACTTATATTTCCCTTTGAATCAAATAGTGTTCTGATAACTTTGCAAAATCCACTTTCCCAGTTGCTTCAAATACCTCAACCATATCAAGCGCCTTTAGGTAAGCTTCTTGATTAAAAGAATAGGTAGTAGATGAAAAGTGGCCATTTTGATACTGATAAAAAGGCCCAGGAGACTTCATAATCGCGCCAAGAAGGTCTGTTCGATCACGTAAATTGACCTTTTTAAGTTGTAGTGGTTCAGAAGTATTGCGTTGCCAGTTTAGTACTAGAAATGATTTGAGCGGAGCCTCTGTCACTATTCGGCTTTGTCCATAAATACGGTCTATATCAACATCATATTTCTGCTCTAAGTTCCACAGCATCTCAGTTGGCATGGCCAGCAATCGTTCTTGTTCAGCTTTAGGAAGCATATGATTTAATCTTGGGTTGTGAATAATAGTACCTGGATTAATCCTTGGCATTTTGGCTATACCAGCTGCTTTTGCCTGCTTTTCTTCTGGATGGATAAACAAACGATCATTGCTCAGGAAGTTAGTGTCGTCATGGTCGAGCATATGTAACATCAATGTCGATTTCCCCCCGCCTGAAAAACCAGCAATAGCGTAAGCATACCCATCTTTAACTAATGCCGCGGCATGGCAGTTAAGCCAATCACGTTGCTGTAGCCAGGTCATGTATTGATTGTTAATGAAGTTGATGACCTGGTTCAGGTTTTCTGAACATGCGCCTTTTGCAATACGATAATCTTCACTTTGTAAAAAGAGCATGCCAGTGCGCACTTTTTTAATTAGTCGCGCATCCTGAATATCACACACACTGTCCTTACGACCAGTTTTTCCAACTTCACGTTTCCAATCATAAAAATTCAGTGGCAAGTCAACATTATCACTTTCAATAATCTGTACAGTCATTTCACAATGGCTGTCTGTCGATTGAATGACGTAGTGCGAGAAATAATCTTCCAAATCATTCAGTATTGAATGAGCGTTGCTGCGCACCCTAACAACACATCGACCTAAATTTAAGTCAAGCACTCTCGCCTGAAGCAGACTATTCTCTAGTAGGATATTTGCAGCTTGTTCAGCATTTGCTATTTGCATTAAACCAATTGACCTAAAACATAATCCGCATATAGATTTGCGGCATCGATACCTGCCCCTTCTTTGGCACCCCTAAAGCCACCAAAGGCAGACACCTCAAATACAACAGGTCCATCTGCAGTTTCTGCAATATCGACAGTTGTAAAATCGAGATGAAATAAATCTTGTGCCTTTTGTGCAATAGCAATCACCTCAGCTGAAGGCGTATAGGGCGCATAACGCCCTCCACTATGAATAGTGGTATTCCATGTGTCAGCATTATTGGCGATACGTGCATAAGCACCTTGATATTTACCTCCCAGAAAAACTAGCCCAATATCTTGACCTGGTAGCTCCAATCTTCGCTGTATATACATCATGGGGTTGTCTGCCTTAAAGTCTTCGACCTCTTTTCTTATTTTTTTGGTGGATTGGTTTGCATTTATTAAGCACATGCCTCTGGCTTTTGTCGAAAATAGCGGCTTAAACACGGCTTGACCATAGCTCTCAACAGTCTCAGTTGCTATATCGACATCTTCTGTTATCACTGTGTCGGGCATCGGGATATTGCCATTACGCATACTTACAGTGCAACTTAAACGATTAACCAGCCTCAACATAGTCTCTGGATTACTAAACACCTTGATACCATCAGACTCAGCGAGGCGCAGAAGCTCTAGCCGGTCTTCAGTATTGGAGCTGTATTGGGTTGATATCTTTTTGACAACTATGGCATCCAAATCGGATAAGTCATGATTTATGTAGCGTAAAGTATTGCTTTTCAAGTCTCGCGTTACTTTAGCCATATCGATGATTAGCCTAAACCCTGTTTTTGCTTCAATCGCATCTGCCAATATTTCTGTTGACCATTTATCAGGAACGCCAACGACTGCTATTTTTTTCATTTTAGTCAACAAAAATCTCCTTCAAAGGGATTCGGAATCTGGTCACTCTTTCTGGCTCAACTGCCAATACCAATTCAATTAAATATCGTGCTCGCAGGAACATATTCAAGGCAAGTGTTTTGTCTAAAATAAACCGCGTGGAAGTTGCGAACGAGCGCGCTAAGCCCAATGCCAAACGTAGCTCAAACGTTGTATCACGATTTTTTATCGCATACCGCCTCGCCATCGTATACATATTAACGGCAACCGACATAATGTATTCTCTTCTTTGTGAATCTAATATTTGTAAACGGTAGTTTGATACCATAAAGACAGAAATGTCTTGCACATAATCCATATAGCATGAACGATGTAGATCGATAAAATTAACGCGCTGTGTAGTGGGGTCGAAGATAATATTATCAATATTAAAATCACCATGAATATAAACAGTAAAAGCCGAGGACCACTGCTCCTCCCTTTCTGCAGCCTTTTCGACTAATGTATCAAATGCAAGAAACTGATGGCCACATATGTTAACTTGCGCTTGACTAAATTCTGGGTGAATTTTATAGACGTCAGGCAATCTATCTTGCAGCTGATGCATAAAGCGCGCTTGGCTTCGTTTTTCTAATTTTGTGGCATTCCAGATTGAACGCAATATTTTATTTAACTTCTGCTGCGCCAGCTCAATTGAAGTAATGGGTTCATTTAATACAATTTGCTCGAATGTTAATCCAGGTAAATGCTCAATCAATAAAGCTGCTGACCCTCCCCTTTTTTTATAGGATAGTATTTTAGGCGCAACTCCGGGGTAAATCTCATGCCAATTTTTGACGCCTTCTTTCTCTTCTTTAAGTTTTTGCTTTTGACCGCTTTTATAAATACCTAGCGCGCCTTTTTCTGGTATTGTAACGCCTGAAATATTACTACCAGACCTAGTTTCCGCTACTGTTTGCAATTGCACTGTCTGCTTATCTTTATCTAATGCAGAGACAACAGACTGCAAAGAAAAATAGCGATCGAAACTAACTCGCTGTCCTAAATTAGCCGAAATGATAGACTCGCATATGTGCATCAACGCGGCACTCATTTGCTTCAACTCATGAGCAATATAAACGGCCGCAGTCATAATAGCTGGATTTTTGTGACTTTTTAGCGCGGCAATATTTTTTTGATATAACTTTTGATGCTCATCAGCCAATGCGTCCACCATTTGTCCAATTTGAATCGCAACGGTTGAGTCTATATGCTCAATCGCTGGTATCACTAGCTGAACTGATTTGCGCATCTGCCTGAGTATCTTAACGGTCGTCTTTGGCAAGAGTCCATCGAGAGAGGTTAACGCCTCTGTTTCCACAACACAGCTCCTGCAAATATCAATGATCCTGCTCAAATCATTGGCAATAAGCTCAATACTTCGTAAACCCATAACCGCTTGATTAGCTAAGTCTTGTTTTGATAATTGATTGAATACGCTATTCTGAATTCTTGTCTTGAGGTTATAAGCATAATCAACGCGATCCAGTATTCGGTTACCCAAGCTAGGTTTCGCCAGCTTAAAATACTGCTGCATATTAGCTAATTGCGAGTCAACTTCAACACACAAAAATTGCAAGTTATCTTGTATTTCTTTGGGCAGTTTAATCATGAATAGTCGTTATCAATAAATGGCTTTGCATTCTTCCTCATGCCAACTGTATGCGACTAATGCATTATCTTGTTGATAATAAAACCGTCCATATTAGCTAGCTATCATGACAGTCATGTTACATCTTTTTAAAATGTCACATTTAGGTCAATTAACTGATTATACGCTGACCGCATAACATATAAACCTCAACTCCCATCAAGAAGTAACATGCATGAAAGAAAAATATACTCATGAGATATATACATACCTGATATTGCAGAGTTAAGCACTTTCGACGAACTTATTGCACGTTCAGGCATCAAACGTCTTCGAAAAACATTAAATTAAGAAGAGAGTCATTTCAAGACAGTCTGGAAGTCATTACTGCATCGCTATGATTAACGCAATAACGTTGTATAATGATGGTTAGCACATGACCAACACCACATGGTAGCGCAAATAAGCCACTAAAAGATAGACGGTCTAATTGAGTATCTCACTTTGAGCAAATATGCTCTACACACACTACCTTTCTTGACTAAACATAGATCTTGTTAGCAGAGTAGTGTTCGCTGACTCAGGAAAAATAGAATAATGAATGAAGAAGTAGCCAACACTGGCACACGAGTAAGTAATTTTAGTGATCTGGGTTTAGATGAAGCGCTTATCAAAGCAATTCAAGATGCTGGATATACTAAACCCACTCCTATACAAGCTAATGCCATCCCATTAGTTCTAAATGGTGATGATTTGCTTGCTGGGGCACAAACAGGGACAGGTAAAACAGCAGGCTTTACCTTACCCATCCTGCATTTACTAAACAAAAACACGGTTTTTGATAAAGTAAAAGGGAGGCCACGCTGTCTAGTACTGACACCGACTAGAGAACTTGCTGCACAAGTCGGTGAGTCAGTCAAAACCTATGGTAAATATTTGCCTATTAAATCAATGGTGGTTTTTGGTGGCGTTAGCATTAATCCACAAATTAATCGCTTAGAACGCATAATTGACCTACTTGTTGCAACGCCAGGTCGTTTATTAGACTTGGTTAATCAAAAAAAAGTAGATCTATCTGGTATAGAAATTCTTGTGCTGGATGAAGCAGACCGTATGTTAGACATGGGCTTTATTCATGACATCAAAAAAATTCTGGCAAAACTACCTAAAACAAGACAGAACTTACTTTTTTCAGCAACCTTTTCTGATGACATTAGAAAACTAGCTGATGGTCTATTAAATAACCCGAAATCTGTTGAAGTTGCCAAGCGCAATACAGCATCCGAGATGGTCACACAAGCTGCGCACATGGTACCGCAATCACACAAGCGTGATTTTGTTGTCCACCTCATGAAAGAAAAAAACTGGCAACAAGTACTTATCTTTACGAGAACCAAACATGGTGCTAACAGACTAACAGAAAAATTAGTTAAAAATGATATTTCAGCGCTAGCGATACATGGCAATAAAAGTCAGGGCGCACGCACTAGAGCTTTAGCAGAATTTAAAGCTGGTACAGTACGTGCACTTGTTGCTACAGATATTGCAGCTAGAGGTTTGGATATTGACCAGTTACCACAAGTCATTAACTTTGAATTGCCTAATATTGCCGAAGATTATGTTCACCGCATTGGCCGTACGGGTCGTGCCGGTGCAGCTGGGGCGGCAATCTCACTAGTGGATCTAGAAGAGCTCAAGTATCTAAAAGAGATTGAAAAGCTTATTAACCGCGAAATACCAATAATAGAAATAGAAGGATTTGATGCGCCTGCTGTCATCGAACCTGACTCTCAGAGACTTTCCCATAGCCAACAACCAAATTCTGGTCAGATAGAAAAGACAAGACAAAACAAACATAAACGCCATGCTCATAAGCAAAGCAATGGGAAAAATATAGCTAATAATGAGCAGCGTGCATTAGGTGATGAGCCAAAATCACCAAAAAGAAGAAACGGCAATAAAAAAACTTACAATAAAGATAACCATCAACAGACTGAGCACTTGTCTGAAGCAGCTAGACACCAAGCAATGCCACAAACGCCTATTTACGCGGCTGATTTAAACATCGGTCGACGCCATGATGTTAGAAAAAATCCTAAATCTGGTAAGAACATCAGTAACGCAAAAGGCAAAAGAAATAACGCTGTCAGATTTAATAGCAATGCTAATAGGGGCTACTAAAAGTTGAAGATTTGGGTCGACGCAGATGCCTGCCCTGTCGTGATTAAGGAAATTTTATATCGCGCTGCAATGCGCGCTCAAATTCAAACTATTTTCGTCGCCAATAAGTTACTTCGGGTACCACCCTCTCCTTTTTTAAGTGCCATACAAGTTGCATCAGGCTTTGATGTTGCAGACAATAGAATTGTTTCAGAGCTGACAGCAGGTGACTTGGTGATTACCTCGGATATACCGCTAGCATCTCAAGTTATCGAAAAACATGGACATGCATTGAACCCGCGGGGAGAGTTTTATTCAAAAGAGAATATTCAAGAGCGTTTGGCGATGCGTAACTTTATGGAAGAGTTAAGATCAAGTGGTGTAGAAACGACTGGACCTAGTGCTTTTAGTTCTGCCGATAGGAAAGCGTTTGCAGCACAACTAGATAAATATATAGCGAAACAATCAAAGCGTGGCTGATTAAAAGGATATAGCACATGAGAAAACTATTATGGCCTTTATTTATATTGCTCACCAGTTGTATGGGCGTGCCTGAAAATGTAACCGTTGTTGATGGTGTCAATGCAGAGCAATATCTAGGTACATGGTATGAAATTGCACGCCTAGACCATTCCTTTGAACGTGGTTTAGACAATGTAACGGCACATTATGAGATGAATAATGATGGCAGCATCAAGGTAACGAACAAAGGTTATAACAGAGAGGAAGAGAAATGGAATACCGCCATTGGCAAAGCCTATTTTATTGAAAAACAAAACGGAGACGGAACTTACTTAGGAAAATTAAAAGTTTCTTTCTTTGGCCCTTTCTATGGTGCTTACAATATCATGGCTTTAGACAAGCAATACTATAACTACGCCATGATTTGCGGACCCAACAAGGAGTATTTATGGATACTGTCACGTACACCAGAACTTACTTACCCAATCAAGCAACATTTAATGAGCCAAGCTAAAGAATTAGGTTTTGATACTGACAACTTAATTCACGTCAATCAAAACCCTGATATTCCCAATTATGAAGCAGGCCAGCATGTGATCAAGAAAAGGTCTGAATAATAATTACTCTATTCAGGCATGAGTGACAATTGAAAGCCTGCTGTTTTAAAGGCAGCAATCAATCCATCTTCACCCGCCAAATGCGCGGCACCAACTGCAATAAAGGCAGACTGTTGCTGAAGTAAGCGAAGCAACCTACCTATCATCAGCGCATTCCGCTCATCGAGCAATTTAACATAGATTTTGTCCCATAGAGCTTTAGGTAATTGAGCACCAGTCATTTCCGCATCAAGCCTTAATAGGCGATCAGTATCGCCTGCTAAATAGGCATTGATCAGCTTTTCAAAGTCTTGCTCTTTTTGCTCTTGTGTTAGCTTTAACGCTGTACGAAGCATGATCAATTGCTCTTCTTGGGTGAAGCTATCAATAACACTAAAGTGTTCTTCATTGGTTTCAAGCCCATTAACAGGCTTACCAAAATCTTCTGCACTACGCATCAATAAATTGTCTTGTGCAAAAGGCGTTTGAGGTTTCGATTGGCTGAACACAAATGCCAGCAACCACGGCTTCATTTTAAGCACTTGCTCAATACGCATCACATGAAAGTCAGCCAATTCTTTAACCTTATCCAACTCTGCTTCTGTTAATGATGACTCTAGTGTTCCCTCAGACAATAAAAAATGCTTGGGATTAGCATTTGGCTCGGTCTCCATGACAAACACATCAACACTTTTGATCGCATCTAATACATTGCTTGAAAAATCAGTGACACGATTATCATCCGTGTGCATGGTACCAAACAGGTAGCTTATCTCGCCTGATGGCGAGACTAGTTTCCAAAAAGTACCTTTTTCAGTTGCATGCGAGAACATTGTGCTACTCAAAAGCAATAATGCTACCGTACTCTTTAACCATGCAATAGATTTATTACTCATAACTTCCCTTTTGAAAGTAATTACTCGAGCTACTCAAATCAAAAAACGGCTCCCAAAAAGACAGCATTTACCTTGACTTCTTTTTATGCGCAGGTCTTGCGGCGTTCTTCAAATCATTAAATGCTTTAGGCAACTCTGCTGATCTTCGTTTATTATCTGGTTTTTGGTTGGATTTGGTCTTGGGTGTAAATCGACTTCCGTCAGACTGTTTAATTGTGCCAATAACAGCTGGTTGAAAAGCAGGAACCAATTGCCGCTTACCAGGGCCAATTAGATCCGAGCGTCCCATTTTTTTTAGCGCCTCTCTCAATACTGGCCAATTAGCCGGGTCGTGATAACGTATAAATGCTTTATGCAACTTACGTACACCACCAGCCTTTGGCACAGGCACATTCTCTGAACCAGCCGTTACTTTGCGCAATGGATTTTTCCCACTGTGGTACATGGCGGTTGCCATTGCCATCGGTGTTGGCGTGAAATTCTGCACTTGGTCTAATCTAAAGTTGTAACGTTTTAACCACAAAGCTAGATTAAGCATATCCTCATCCGTGGTACCTGGATGCGCCGCAATAAAATAAGGAATCAAATATTGTTTCTTACCTGCCTCAGCACTGAATTTCTCAAACATAGCCTTGAATTCATCATATGCTCCCATGCCAGGCTTCATCATCTTGCTTAAAACATTTTCTTCGGAATGTTCTGGCGCAATTTTTAGATAGCCGCCAACATGATGCTGCACCAGTTCTTTCACATATTCAGGTGACTTCACAGCAAGGTCATAGCGCAAACCCGAACCAATGAGGACTTTTTTTACGCCTTTAATATTGCGTGCCTTACGATAGAGTTGAATCAGCGAACTATGATCTGTATTCAGGTTTTCACATACATCTGGGTAAACACACGATAACTTACGACATGCCTTTTCTATCTTTTCCGATTTACACTCAATACGATACATATTGGCTGTCGGTCCGCCTAAGTCGGATATAACCCCTGTAAAACCTTCTACTTTATCGCGTATTTCTTCCACCTCTCGGAGAATAGAAGCTTCACTTCTATTTTGAATAATACGGCCTTCATGCTCGGTGATGCTACAAAATGTACAGCCACCAAAGCAGCCTCTCATAATATTGACACTAAAGCGTATCATTTCCCATGCTGGAATTTTTGCATTTTTATAGACTGGATGCGGTTTACGTGCATAAGGCAAATCGTAGACATAATCCATTTCTTTGGTCGTCAATGGAATTGGCGGTGGGTTAAGCCATACCTCACGATCACCATGCTTTTGTACCAGAGCGCGGGCATTACCTGGATTAGACTCCAAATGCAACACACGTGAAGCATGCGCATACATCACAGGGTCTTGTGCAACCTCTTCATAGCTTGGTAATCGCACAACTTGCTTGCTTCTATCGGCCTTCGGCTTTTTTATCCGTGCGTTTGGCACTATCTCAATAACATTTGTACCTTGTGGCAAATCTGCTTTATTTGAAGCCTCTGATGCACAGCTTGCATCAGCCTTACCCATTTTCATTTCATAGGGGTCTGTAGGTTTATCTAAAACACCTGGGCGGTCTAGTTGTGTACTGTTTATCTCTTCCCAGCCATCTGGAATATGCTTACGCATAAAAGCAGTTCCACGGATATCCTGGATATCAGCTACGCTTTCCCCTTTTGCAATACGATGTGACAGTTCAACTAATGCCCGCTCGGCGTTACCATAAATCAGAATGTCCGCTTTGGAGTCGACCAATACAGAGCGACGTACTTTATCCGACCAATAATCATAATGGGCTATGCGTCGTAAGCTTGCCTCTATACTACCAATTACTAGTGGAATATCAGGATAAGCCTCTCGGCAACGTTGGCTGTAAACCAATACTGCCCGATCTGGTCTTTTATTTGGCGCTGCATCAGGGGTATAGGCATCATCAGATCGAATCTTTCTGTCCGCTGTATAACGGTTGACCATACTATCCATATTGCCTGCAGTTATCCCAAAATATAAATTGGGTTTTCCTAATGCTGTGAAGGCTTTTGTATCTTGCCAATCTGGTTGCGCAATAATACCTACTCTAAAACCTTGCGCCTCCAGCAATCGTCCAACGAGCGCCATACCAAAGCTTGGATGATCGATATAGGCATCGCCAGTGACCAAAATAATATCGCAGCTATCCCAACCCATTGCATCCATTTCCTCACGGGAGGTTGGCAAGATGTTAGCTATACCAAAACGCTTGGCCCAATATGGTCGATAGCTTTGCAAAGGTTGTGCATGCATTGTTGAATACTTTTCCATAGGGTGCTATTCTACGTGTTAATCTCTTGATTTAAAAATAATTTTTACTGTTAACGATGCAAATAAACTGTATTGTTACAAACGACTATTTTTATTAAATGACAACAACCCGATATAAAGTTTCTGGATTAACCTGTGAAGGATGCGTAAAAAGTGTCCAATCGTTACTAGAAAACTATGCTAAAGCAGTAGAAGTAACACTAACACCACCAGAACCGCTGCTACATGGAACACAAGCAAATATTGGAACGCTTAATAATGTTCTAAGGCTGCTTGGGGACAGGTTTTAATTTACCAATGAGCACAGTGACGATCATAGAGGACTTAGTGATGGTGGCAATGGCTGCGAGCATGTTAATGCTATAGTGAGCTTTTTCGCGTTAAGTACAAAGATCAAAAAAATTACTAGTAATTCTTTCGGTTTTGCTTTGCAAATGATTACATAAAGAAACTTTATTTGCTAATGTATTAAGCTTTATCATTATAAAAACATCCAATTACGGCAAAAAAATAAAACAATAGCCATGCAAAGATTAGCTCTAATTAAACGATTCCTGCTTCCAATTCTGGTTGCGGGCATACTTGCGGTGTTCATTTCTGCATTTTACATGTTCACCCTCAACCTAAAAGCAACGAAAATTGAAGCAGTCAATGAAACACAAAAGCTTGAGCGTTTACTTAACGTTGCCAAAAGTCTGGTCATTGAACACGTATATTCATCCATGTTGCTTTTAAAGCAAAAAGGCTTAGCACTCGGCACACCAAACCTTTATGGGGAAAATGAAATTTATGGCGAACTGGTTCCCAACCTAAGACTAGGCATATCCCCGCAAACCAACGAAACGGAACTAGTAGATGCTGTCACCAATGTTGGAAATGGGACAGCAACTATTTTTGTAAAAAAGAATAATGAGTTTGTACGTATTTCTACCAATGTAAGAAAAAAAGATAGCACCCGTGCAATCGGAACAAGACTCAACCCAAGCGGCGAAGTTATCAAGTTTCTAAATGCTGGCCTACCTTTCTACGGGGTTGTTGATATATTGGGTGAACCTTACATTACTGGTTACGAACCTATTTTAGATAGTGAAGATACTATTATTGGCGCTTGGTATGTTGGTTACAAAGTTGATGTCAGTGCACTAGATGTCGCTATAAAAAATTGGTCTTTTATGGAAACAGGCTTTGCTGCGATTACTGACTACAATAATAAAATTCGCTTTTTATCAGACAGCATAAAATTATCAGAAGCAGATAAAATTCTTAATAATCAAAACAACGGCTGGTTTATCATCAAAAAAGATATTCCAGAATGGGATTTTACCGCTTATATCGCCTATCCGAGGGCAGAGGCTTACCTAAACAGTGTCACACCTATTTACCCTATTCTAATTTTTAGCGGCTTAGCTGGCATTTTACTAATCCTTTTAGCACGACGTGGCATCAACAGACTAGTACTGTCACCGCTTGGTGGCGACCCTGAAACTGCCAGCGACCTTGTCAAAAGAATATCGCTAGGTGACTTTGACGATGACGAAACCCATGCGGAAGCTGATACGCTGATTGGCAATATGTTAAAAANGCGCTCCCGTATCAGAAAAATGGTTGCCGAAATCAAAGAAAATACAGATGAACTAAGAGTCTCATCTAGTGTTTTTGAACACGCGCATGATGGTATTTTTATTACAGATGCCCAGTCAAATATCATTAAAACCAACCCTGCATTCACACAGATAAGTGGTTATTCCACGCTAGAAGCACTTCATAAAAAGCCACAAGACCTTGGTTTTGCCCATCAGCTAAATACTTTTTTTACAGAGTTATTTGATTCACCAAAGTATATGGAGGGTAAAAGGGGCGAAGTATGGTGCCTGCATAAAAGTGGTCGCATTTATTCAGCGTGGCTAGATATGTTTCCTGTCAGGAATAATGAATCGACATTACTTTACTATGTAGGTCTTTTTTCAGACAACACAACAGCAAAAGAGCAACAAAAAACACTTGAACGATTGGCTTACCACGACTCTCTTACGGAATTACCTAATCGTGTATTATTTGCTAATCAATTACAAAAAGCACTTGCCACGACGGATAAACAAGGAGAGGCAATCGCCATTTGTTATGTTGACCTGGACAACTTTAAGCCCATAAATGATCAGTATGGTCATGAAATTGGTGATCAACTACTCGTTATGTTAGCTGATCGTTTCCGAGCCAACTGCGGTCAGAATGATACCATTGCTAGATTAGGTGGTGACGAGTTTGCACTGCTACTAACAGGGCACAAAGATGCAAAAGCATACACTAAAATGATGGATAAAATTCTGCATGCAATTGAGCAGCCGTTTAAATTTGACAACCATCTGTTTTATATTTCAGCCAGCATTGGGTTTACTATATATCCTGATGATGACAACCCGCCTGACACACTCTTACGCCATGCTGACCATGCAATGTACCATGCAAAAACGCATGGTGGTAAACAGTACCACCTATTCGATTTAAAACTTGCGCAGCTCTCACAAAGTGAGCAGCAAATCAAACAAGATATTGTTGAAGCACTCGAAAAAAATCAATTTGTCATTCATTATCAACCACAAATCGACCTTGAAAGTGGCCACATCATTGGTATGGAAGCATTAATCAGATGGCAACATCCAACACGTGGATTTTTGAACCCTAATGATTTTTTACCAATTATTGAAAACACGCACCTCATCAGAAATATTGGCGAATGGGTTATTAATGAGGTTTTAAAACAAATAGAACAATGGCAAGAAGAGAAATTAGAACTCTATGTCGGTGTTAATATTGCTGCATATCATATTACTGATAAGAGTTTCACGAAGTTTATTAATAAAGTACTGAAGCAACACCCATATGTACTTGGGAATAAGTTAAATATCGAAATTACAGAAAGCGCTGCTATTTCAGATATTGAAATAGTTACTAAAGTGATTAAAAAATGTAAAGAACTAGGTATTAGCTTCTCATTAGATGACTTTGGTGTTGGATATTCTTCTCTTATCTATTTACGTCGGCTGCCAGTTGACTTTATTAAAATAGATCGTTCATTTACAAGTGGCATGCTCAATGACTCAGAAGACATGGCTGTAGTCAGCAGTGTTATTACCCTAAGCAGGGAGTTTAAACGCAAGGTGGTAGCTGAAGGCGTAGAAACTAATGAGCAATTAGCTATGCTGCACCAGCTTGGCTGCCATTATGCACAAGGCTATGGTATAGCCAAACCAATGCTCGGAGAAGAAGTCGCTAAATGGGTCCAATCTAACCACCCTTTAAAATTTAATTAACGCGTATATTAATTAAATGTCAGATCAGTACTACCAATTTGCAGACGGCTATGTGATTGCACTAGAGGAGGACACGCCCTTCCCGCCATTAAATGATGCACTAACAGAACCGAATGGCCTAATCGCAATTGGTGGCAATCTTAACCACGCAAGATTAATAGAAGCATATACAAAAGGTATTTTCCCTTGGTTTAGCGAAGGTGAGCCAATTATGTGGTGGAGCCCTGATCCACGTATGGTACTTTTCCCTGATGAGTTAAAGATTTCAA
>JBNLAC010000015.1:0-44258 GCA_050301935.1 Methylophilaceae bacterium
GTAGAGCATGAGATTGATTATGACAGGCTTGAGGTTTCCTCGCCTGGTATGGATCGCGTGTTAAAAAAAGAAAAAGATTTTATAAGGTTTAAAGGTGAGCGAGCACAATTAAAGCTACGTGTGCCTTTATTGCTTGATGGTAAAGAGCCAAGAAAGAATTTTTTAGGCATTTTACATGGCATAGAAGATGGGTTAGTGCAAATTGAGTGTGATGGTGTGGTGTATGCATTGCCGTACAACAATATTGATAAAGCGCGGTTAAGTCCCACATTCTAGTGAAGAGAATTTTAGTCATTACTTTTTAGTCGGAGAGAGACGATGAGTCGAGATATATTATTATTGGTCGATGCTTTAGCACACGAGAAAAACGTGAGCAAAGAGATTGTGTTTACTGCATTGGAACTGGCCTTGGCTTCTGCGACTAAAAAGAACCATGAAGAAAATGCTGACATTCGTGTTTCGATTGACCGTGAGACAGGCGCATATAAAACATTCAGAAGATGGCAGTATGTTGAGTATGATTTGTTAGAGAGTTCAGATTATCAATTTGATGAGGAGGATGAGCGCGCTAAAGGTAGACAAATAGGTGATTATTATGAAGAGCCATTAGAGTCTATTGAATTTGGCCGAATTGGTGCACAAGCAGCTAAGCAAGTTATTTTGCAAAAAGTGCGTGAGGCCGAACGTGAACAGATCCTTGAAGACTTTTTGGCACGTAATGAAACCTTGGTTACAGGTACGATTAAGCGCATGGAAAAAGGCAACGCAATTATTGAGGTAGGTCGCCTAGAGTGTGTGTTACCAAGAGAATCAATGATTCCAAAAGAAAATTTGCGAGTAGGTGACAGAGTAAGAGCTAACTTGTCACGCATTGAAAGAAGTGGCCGTGGCCCCCAATTAATTTTATCGCGCGTTTCGCCTGATTTCTTAAAACGCTTGTTCGAATTAGAGGTGCCTGAAATTGAAGAGGGTTTGCTAGAAATCCGCTCTGCTGCGCGTGATCCTGGTCTACGCTCAAAGATAGCTGTTAAAGCAAATGATCAGCGCTTAGATCCTGTGGGCACTTGCGTAGGTATGCGTGGATCACGTGTGCAAGCAGTAACAAGTGAATTGGCAGGAGAACGGGTTGATATCGTTTTGTGGAGTATGGAACCAGCACAATTTGTCATTAATGCGATGGCCCCAGCAGAAGTATCTAGTATTGTAGTGAATGAAGATACCCATAGTATGGATGTGGTTGTAGATGAGGAACAGTTGGCATTAGCAATTGGCCGTAGTGGGCAAAATGTCAGGCTTGCTTCTGAGTTAACAGGTTGGACGCTGAATATACTAACAGTTGAAGAGGCTGCACAAAAGAATCAGGACGAATACGCAAGTGTCAGCCAATTATTTATGGAAAAATTGGATGTAGATGAAGAGGTGGCAGATATTTTAGTACAAGAAGGCTTTAGTACTTTGGAAGAGATTGCGTATGTGCCAATTGCTGAAATGATGGAAATTGAAGCATTTGATGAAGATACGATTAATGAGCTTCGTGCGCGTGCGCGAGCAGCATTATTGACTGAAGCAATTGCTAAAGAAGAGAAGCTGGATGAACCAGCTGATGATTTGCTGAAAATGGAAGGTATGGACGAAGAAACAGCCGCACTGCTAGCATCAAAAGAAATTATCACGATGAATGATTTAGCAGAGTTAGCAGTGGATGAGTTAGTTGAGTTAAGCGGTATGGATGAGGAGCGGGCAAAGACGCTAATTATGACAGCCCGCGCACCGTGGTTCGAGTAAGTCATAGGTTTAATCATGACTTAGAAAATAATTTGTAAGTAGTAAAAGAAAAGTAGAGACTGGAGCAGTACATGGCACAATCAACCGTTTTACAATTCGCTAAAGAGTTGGGCTTACCAACGGCTTTGCTATTAGAGCAATTGAAGAGCGCGGGCGTAAATAAATCTGCTGTCGATGATCAATTAGACGAAGCTGATAAAACAGCATTGCTAGATTATTTGCGTAAAGAGCATGGTGCAGCCCAAGCTCCAAAAAATAAGATTACCTTAACTCGCAGACAGAATACTGAAATTAAAAAAACAGACAGTGAAGGACGTGCGCGTACTATACAAGTGGAAGTGCGTAAAAAACGCGTCTTGATGCGTAATGAAGAAGTAAAAGAAGCGCCGAAGCCATTAGAAGATGAGCCAATCAAGGTTGAAGAGCAAGTCGTTGAAACTAAAGTTGAGCAGCCAACTGAACCGTTGCCTGAAGTTAAGCCTGAAGTTGAGAAAAAAGTCGAGCCTGTAGAAGCAGAGGCTCAAGCGGAGAAAGAAGATAATCAAGACTCTGTTGTTAAACGGAAAAAACAGGTTTTAACTCCTGAGCAAATTGCTATACGTGAACAGGAAGCTGAGCGACATGCTAAATTGATAGCTTTCCAGCAAGAAGATTTGCGTAAAAAAGAAGAGTTGAAAAGAAGAAGAGCCGAAGAGGAGCAAAGACGCAAAGAGGAAGCAGAAGCAGCTAAAGATAAAGCTAAAGACCTCAGTGAAGGAACATTACACAGACCAGCTGGTAAAGACGGTGCAAAGTCGTCAGGCAAAGATTCTAAAAAGAGTAAAAACGATAATAATGATTGGAACGATAAAGAAAACCGCAAACGTGGTTTAAAAACACGTGGGGCAGCACCTGTAGGTAATGGTTGGAGAACGCCTAAAGGTAAAAATAAACGACGTGACAGCAGAGAAGAAGAGCATGCCTTTACCGCACCAACTGAGCCCGTGGTGCATGAAGTATTGGTACCAGAAACCATTACCGTTTCTGAGCTAGCCAAGAAGATGGCGGTCAAAGCCAGTGAAGTGATTAAAACCTTCATGGGTATGGGTATGATGGTTACTATCAATCAAGTATTGGATCAAGAGACGGCGATAATTGTTGTTGAAGAAATGGGGCATAAAGCCACAGCGGCTGCAGATAACGATCCAGAAACATTTTTGGAAGAAACAGATCATGCCGACGCTGTATTAGAGCCACGTCCACCAGTAGTTACAGTCATGGGCCATGTTGATCATGGTAAGACTTCACTATTAGATTACATTCGTGCTAGTCGAGTAGCAGGTGGTGAAGCGGGTGGTATTACACAACATATTGGTGCTTATCATGTTGAAACACCAAATGGCATGGTGACATTTTTAGATACACCAGGCCATGAGGCATTTACAGCGATGCGTGCACGTGGGGCTAAAGCTACTGATGTAGTGATTTTGGTTGTTTCTGCCGATGATGGCGTGATGCCACAAACAAAAGAGGCGATACATCATGCAAAAGCAGGCAATGTGCCGCTAGTAGTAGCCATTAACAAAATTGATAAACCCGAAGCTGACCCTGAGCGTGTAAAAATGGAATTGGTTTCTGAAGAAGTGGTACCTGAGGACTTTGGTGGTGACACCATGTTCCGTAATGTTTCTGCAAAAACAGGACAAGGTATTGATGAGTTATTAGAAGCTGTACTGTTACAGGCTGAAATTTTAGAGCTTAAGGCAGCTAAAAATATTCCAGCCAAAGGGTTGGTGGTCGAAGGCCGTTTGGATAAAGGACGTGGTCCAGTTTCAACCATATTGGTGCAGTCGGGTACTTTGAAACGCGGTGATATGCTGCTTGCAGGCAGTACATATGGTCGCGTACGGGCAATGCTAGATGAGACTGGTGCAGAAATTAAAGAAGCTGGTCCATCTATTCCTGTAGAAGTATTAGGTTTGTCTGATGTGCCAGCCTCTGGAGAAGAAGTGATTGTTCTCAATGATGAACGTAAAGCACGTGAAATTGCTATGTTCCGTCAAGGCAAATTCCGTGATGTTAAGTTCGCAAAACAGCAGGCAGCTAAACTTGAAAATATGATGGGCCAAATGGCAGATGGTGAAGTTAAAACACTGGGTCTCATTATTAAATCTGATGTTCAAGGTTCTAACGAGGCATTGGAAACCAGCTTGCTTAAATTGGCAAATGATGAAGTCAGAGTCAATATTATTCATACGGGCGTAGGTGCAATTAGCGAGTCAGATGTTAACCTGGCTGTTGCTTCAAATGCATTATTGATTGGCTTTAATGTGCGTGCGGATGCAGGAGCGCGTAAATTAATTGAAGCAAATGATGTTGATGTCCGCTATTACAATATTATCTATGAAGCTGTTGATGAAATTAAAGCAGCGCTAGGTGGCATGCTGGCTCCTGAGCAAAGAGAAAATATCATCGGCAGTGTAGAAGTACGTGAAGTCTTCCGTATTTCAAAAATTGGTTCTGTTGCAGGCTGTTACGTACGTGATGGCCGTATCACGATTGATTCCAAAGTGCGAGTGCTTCGCGATAACGTCATTATTCACACGGGTGAATTAGATTCATTGAAACGCTTCAAGGATGATGTTAAAGAAGTAAAAAATAACTTTGAGTGTGGTTTATCAATCAAAGGCTACAATGACCTTGAAGTAGGTGATATGTTAGAAGTATATGAAGTTCAACAAATTGCACGTACGCTTTAAGAGTATTGGATAATTAATTGGCAAAAGCTTTTTCAAGATCAAATCGAATAGCAGAACAAATGCGCCGTGAACTGGCGGATTTGTTGCAGTTTGAAGTCAAAGATCCTCGGATAGGCATGGTTACTATTACTGAGGTGGAAGTGACTGGCGATATGGCGCATGCAAAAGTTTTTTACAGCGCTGCAGAAGGCACGCCTGAACTGCAAGCTGGTTTAGAAAAGTCTGCTGGTTTTTTGCGCTCTCAAGTTGCAAAACGCATGTTGTTGCGTACAGTTCCACAGTTACATTTTGAGTATGATGCGTCAGCAGACTATGGCATGAAGATGACAAAGCTGATTGATGAGGCATTAGCTGATAGTCCAAATAACTCAACAGACAATCATCAAGATTAAACCATTGCAGTTCAAGCGAGTTAAAAGAAAAATTCATGGCGTTCTATTGCTAGATAAGCCACTCGGCTATTCTTCTAATCAAGCACTACAAAAAATAAAGTGGCTATTTCAAGCGGAAAAGGCAGGTCACACTGGTACATTGGATCCCCTTGCAACAGGCCTTTTACCAATCTGTTTAGGTGAGGCGACCAAGTTCGCACAATATGTCACAGATGCAGATAAAACCTACATAGCTAATATCAAGTTAGGAATAAAAACCGCGACAGGTGATGCAGAAGGCGATGTTATTTCCACAAAGCCTGTGAATGTAAGTCGTCAACAATTTGAGCAGACCTGTCAGCAATTTATAGGCAATATCAGTCAAATACCGCCGATGCATTCTGCATTAAAACATGAAGGAAAAGCACTGTATAAATACGCAAGAGAAGGCTTGGAAATAGAACGTAAAGCAAGGCAAGTGAAGATTCAGCACATTGCAATTGTCTCCCTCGATGGTAGTGATGCTGTGGTTAATGTGCGCTGCAGTAAAGGAACTTATATTCGCACTTTAGCCGAGGATATTGGTTCAGCGCTTGGGTGCGACGCACATTTGACAGCTTTACATAGAATAGAAACAGCAGGGTATAGCATCCAAGATGCTGTTAGTATCGATCAGTTAGAAACAATGTCTCCAGAAATGCGAGACCAGCATTTGTTACCAGTAGATTCCGCAATTGAAATTCTACCCAAAGTAACAATAAACATGGATGCTGCTTATTATTTCAAGCAGGGTCAAGCAATATGGGAACCGGGTCAGATACCAGATGGAAGTCTGCGTATTTATAAGGAAGATGGCGCATTTATTGGTCTAGGTATGCGTATGGAGGATGGTAAAATCGCGCCTAAACGTTTGGTTAATTTGTAACAAATTACAGATAATAAATGTTTAGGCAATCCACAGATAAATTGCCAAAATAATGCCTAAGCTGGCAATAAACATAGCTAGTATGTAAGCAAGCTTATTTACATAAGTATTGGGCAATTGTTCCTCTGATAGTGTTCTTACGAAGCGCTTATGTTGAATGCCTGCAATAGCTATCAATATTGAACCTACCAGAACGAAGCAAATGCCGAGCAATGTAGATATCATAGCATTAGCATGTGGTGTGGTTAGTTGTGGCTCTAATACCAATAACTGAATAAACAATCCAAAGCGGGATATGATAAACCCCAAGCCTATGATAGTAAGACCAGTCCTCAACCAGGCAAGTAATGTTCTCTCTGCAGCAAAAAATATACGTGGGTCAGATTGTTTTGTTGACATATTATGTCTGTTTCCAGTGTCTTTGCATCTCGAAGTATAAAAATGAGGCTGACCAGGTTATAAGTACGAGGCCAGTTAAAGACTCAATTCCAGTTAAAAAGCGCAGATTACCAGTGGGCTCAATGTCACCGAAGCCAACCGTACTAAAAACGGTAAAAGAAAAATAGACACAATCCATGATGCTACCATCAAAGTTGCCAGTCAGTGCTCCCCAGCCTTCATGATGGTGCATATAATAAAACGCAGCGGCGAAAATCCAAACTTCTACAATATGTGCAAGTAGTGCACCTAGCACACCGAATACGATTCGATAACGATGTTTGATCTGCATTTTGGGAATCAATAACGTAATGCGATACAGAAATTCGTAATGCACAACAACGGTTGCTGCAACAAATAGAGAATTAATTAATAATACGTAAAACACCATAATTTATATGCGTCAACTCATCAAGTGAAAGCAAAATAATGCCACAGATAGGACAATGTGTTTAGTGAACTACTTAAATTAAACTAATTAAATTGAAAACAAAATAAAAACAGAAGCTTAAGTGTAAAAAATTTGGTGTTTTTAGGTTTTATGACTATAATGCACGGCTTATGTAAATTGAATACAAGCGTTGGTTTTGTAAATAGGTTGCAAAGCTATGTTTGTATTGACGCTAACTAAAGGAAAAAAGATGGCAGTTACAGCACAAGACACCGCAAAAATCATTAAAGAATATCAACGCTCAGCAAACGATACAGCGAGTCCAGAAGTACAAGTTGCACTTCTTACCAATCGTATTACTTATTTAACTGAGCACTTCAAAACAAATAAAAAAGACAATCACTCCCGTCGTGGTCTACTAGCATTGGTTAGTCAGCGTAGACGTTTGTTAGATTATTTAAAAGGTAAGGACGTTAACCGTTATCAGGATCTAATTGGTCGTTTAGGGCTGCGTAAGTAATTTCTATAAATGCGAATGTCGCTTTTATAGTTATGTAGAAAGCCGATAGCATGTAAACATGCATCGGCTTTTTTTATTGTTTGATTGCTGTTGGGTAGTGAATAGCAATCTGTTGAAAAGGAAAAGTAATGTTTAATAAAGTATCAAAAAGTATTCAATATGGCGCACATACACTGACAATAGAAACTGGTGAGATTGCTCGCCAAGCAGATGCTAGCGTCATTGTTAGTTATGGCGATACTGTTGTGATGGTCAATGTAACAAGTCGCCGTGAAGTTAAAGAAGGTCAAGATTTTTTCCCACTGACAGTTGACTATATGGAAAAAACATATGCTGCAGGAAAAATTCCTGGTAGTTTCTTCAAGCGTGAGGGTCGTCCATCAGAAAAAGAAACATTAACATCACGTTTAATTGATCGTCCGCTACGTCCATTATTCCCAGAAGCTTTTTATAATGAAGTGCAAGTGGTTGCAACTGTATTGTCTTCTGATCCTGAAATTGATGCAGACGTACCTGCAATCATTGGTGCTTCCGCAGCAATGTCATTATCAGGTATTCCATTTTATGGGCCGTTAGGCGCTGCAAGAGTTGGTTATATTGATGGCGAGTACATTTTGAATCCTACAAAAGCAGAAATGGAAGTAACGCAACTAGATCTAGTCATCGCAGCAACAGAAAGTGCTGTCATGATGGTTGAATCAGAAGCGAAAGAGCTTTCAGAGGAAGTAATGTTAGGTTCAGTAACCTTTGGCCACGAAGTGATGCAGCCAGTCATTAAAATGATTAATGAACTAGCAGAAGAAGCAGGCAAAGATGCATGGGACTGGACAGAACCAGAACCGGACACTGCTCTAATTGCAAAAGTAGCAGAGTTGGCAGAGGCAGATGTTAATGCTGCTTTCCAAATCAAAACAAAAGGTGAGCGCTCTGCTAAGTTAGAAGAGATCAAAAATCGCGTATTGGACGCACTCATCACTGAAGAGACGTCAACAACTGAGGCGAATAAAATCAAAGGTGAGTTCTTTAATCTAGAAGCAAAAGTTGTTCGTAGTCAGATTTTAAATGGTGAGCCACGCATTGATGGTCGTGATACACGCACTGTTCGACCAATCAGTATTAGAACAGGTGTATTGCCGCGTACTCATGGCTCAGCACTGTTTACACGTGGTGAAACACAAGCATTGGTTGTTGCAACTCTAGGTACAGGCCGCGATGAACAAGTGATTGATGCATTACAAGGAGAATATAACGATCGCTTTATGTTGCATTACAATATGCCTCCTTATGCTACTGGTGAAACAGGACGCGTTGGTACACCAAAACGCCGTGAGATTGGTCATGGACGTTTGGCAAAGCGTGCTTTAGTCGCCACCTTGCCTTCCAAGGAAGAGTTTGACTATACAATGCGTGTAGTGTCAGAAATCACTGAATCCAATGGCTCAAGCTCAATGGCATCCGTTTGTGGCGGTTGTTTGGCTTTAATGGATGCAGGCGTGCCTATGAAAGCCCCTGTAGCAGGAATAGCGATGGGTTTAATTAAGGAAGGTAACCGCGTTGCTGTATTGACCGATATCTTGGGAGATGAAGATCATTTGGGCGATATGGATTTTAAAGTGGCGGGAACAACAAATGGTGTAACTGCATTGCAAATGGATATCAAAATTACAGGTATCACAACGCAAATTATGCAAGCTGCATTAGCGCAAGCAAAAGAAGGGCGTGAGCATATTTTAGGTATTATGCAGGAAGCTTTACAGAATGCAGATACAGAAATGTCACAATTCGCACCACGTATTATCACTGTGAAAATCAATCCAGACAAAATCAGAGATGTGATTGGTAAAGGCGGGGCAGTTATCCAAGCACTAACTAAAGAAACCAATACTAATATTGATATTGACGAAGATGGTACTGTAAAAATTGCATGTACCAGTGCTGAGGAAGGTGAAGAAGCGAAGCGTCGTATTGAAGCGATCACAGCAGATGTTGAAGTCGGTCAGATTTACGAAGGGCCAGTAGTTAAAATACTAGACTTCGGTGCAGTTGTTTCACTATTGCCAGGCAAAGATGGTTTGGTACATATTTCTCAGATTGCACATCAGCGTGTAAACTCAGTAAGTGACTTCGTCAAAGAAGGTGATATAGTTAAAGTCAAAGTGGTTGAGATTGATGGTAAAGGTAAAGTACGTTTGAGTATGAAAGCTTTAATTGATCAGCCAGCGCCTGCTGAAGATGCAAAAACGGAAGAGTAATTGTAGTAAGTAAAAAGCCCGCATTTGCGGGCTTTTTTATTTTGCTTGTGCTAAAAAGGCAACAGTTTTTATGACTGCTTTTGGCTCCGACATAACCAAAGGTTAGTCTTCGCCGAAAATAAGTTTTATATAAATGTTATTTTTAGTTCCAACATAACATGCTGCGCATGTTAGTTTGCACTGAAAGCGGGTGGCTATTTAGCCACCTGCTTTTCACGCATTTCATCTAGTGTTTTGCAGTCGATACAAAGTGTTGCTGTAGGACGCGCTTCTAAGCGCTTAAGGCCGATTTCTACACCGCAGCCTTCACAGTAACCATAATCTTCCGCATCTATATTGCGTAAAGTACCTTCAATTTTCTTGATGAGTTTGCGCTCACGATCACGATTGCGTAATTCAAGTGCCATATCAGATTCCTGACTTGCGCGATCGTTAGGGTCGGCAAATGTTGCAACATCGTCTTGCATATGGTGCACTGTGCGATCAATGTCGCTACTCAACTCTGCTTTCCACTTTTCTAATATGTTACGAAAGTGTTTTAGTTGGTTTTTGTTCATGTACTCTTCATCAGGTTTTGCCTCATAAGGAGTGAAATTTATTTCCGGTTTTTTTGCCATTTCTCGTCCAAAAAACTACTTAAAAAAACAAATCTTTCAACTTTAACCGCGCGAGTTTACACCGATTACAGGCGATATGCAAAACAATTCGTACCAATCAGCATAGTGTATTAGTTTTTTGTTTCGTTGAGTTCAAGTGCAAGCAGCGTATTTTCCATCAAAGTTGCGACAGTCATTGGTCCTACACCGCCAGGAACGGGTGTGATATGGCTCGCCCGTTCTTTTGCCGTATCAAAGTCAACATCGCCGCTTAATGATCCATCCGCCAAGCGATTAATGCCAATATCTATGACAATTGCACCTGGCTTAATCCATTCCCCTTTGATAAGACCAGCTTTACCAGCAGCAACAACAAGCAAGTCTGCTTGTCTGACTTTGTTTTCCAAATTTTTAGTATGGCGATGGCAGCTTGTTATCGTTGCGCCTGCAAGCATTAACTCTAATGCCATAGGCCTGCCGACGTGGTTAGAAACGCCTACAATCACTGCATCTAGACCCATAGGGTCTAGATTGCTCGCGTGTAGCATTTTAATCACACCATATGGCGTGCATGAGCGTAATGTTGGCTGGCGTACGGCTAAGCGTCCAATATTATAGGGATGGAAACCATCGACGTCCTTGTTCACATTGATATGCTCGATTAGGACATCTTCATTGATGTGTTCCGGCAGAGGGGATTGTATTAAAATGCCATCTACTTCGTTATCATTGTTGAGTTGTGCGATTAGCGATAGCAACTCTGCTTCTGTTGTTGCAGCGGGCAAATCATGTGAAATAGACTTAATCCCGACTTTCTCGCATGCCAAGCGTTTATTGCGAACATAGATTGCGGAAGCTGGGTCTTCGCCAATCAGAATAACTGCCAAACAAGGTGCACGCTTGCCATCTGCTATTCTTTCTTCTATGCGTGATTTAATGTTTTCTAGGAGATCTTGGGCGATGGCTTTGCCATTAATTATTTGTGCTGACATGCTGGATTGAGTAAAAAACGATAAATAATCGCGCATTTTAGCATAATTGATTTGACCAAATGCGCATATTCCAGTATATTTCTGCCTCTTCGGCGTGTAGCGTAGCCTGGTAGCGCGCCTGCTTTGGGAGCAGGATGTCGGGAGTTCGAATCTCTCCACGCCGACCAGTTTTTTTGGTCATTGCCCGTAACTGCGATATAGTCGTCACGTGTAACTAAATCTGCCCGTAGCTCAATCGGATAGAGCACCAGCCTTCTAAGCTGGGGGTTACAGGTTCGATTCCTGTCGGGCAGGCCATTTAAGCCTCTATGGTGGCTGTAGCTCAGCTGGTAGAGCCCTGGATTGTGATTCCAGTTGTCGTGGGTTCGAGCCCCATCAGCCACCCCATCCAATATTCCTTAGTAAGCCTAATAAAAATCATCAGATGTATTCACAACTTAATGCCATAATGATTTGCTAAAAGGATGATGAGCCAGTAAGCGATGATGGTCAGTCCTACAGAAATGCTCAGACTAATATAAAAATTAATTCCCAGCTTTAGCAATATTGGAAGTGTGACAAACAAGACCAATGAAGGTATCACTAACCAAAATATACTGTAGGAAAGTGCAATAATTTTATCTACATTATTTGTTTCGATGTAAAGCCAGATAATTGCAAGTATGGATATCAGTGGTAGAGAGGCAACAAGTGCGCCTACAAAAGTACTGCGTTTGGCAATTTCCGCAATTACAACAACTAGGGCCGTGGTGATTGCAATTTTGATTAGATAAAAACTCAAGTGCTGCCTCTATTATCCATAACCGAATAAGATATTGCTGTATGCTAGCAGTTGCCCTTTTTGGCCTGTCCAGGTGGGCAGTGATCTCCGTGCCCATGTCCATGATGATGCCAGTGGTGGCAACCTGTTAGGATTAATAAACTCAACAATACCGTTAGATATGAGATTTTTTTCATTATTTTCCCTTTAATATTAGATTTGTTTAAAGAAATAAGCACTAAAAATTTCGTTAAAGTGACATGTGATTTGACCACGTAATACAAAGATGTTCAATATAAATAAATTTGTTCTATATGTTCAAATATTAAACTAAATTTTAGACACTTTTTGCCGTAAGTATTTACATCAGGTAATGCTTTAGAGAGGTAAACTGTGATAATAATCAAGGCGCTATTTAAACATATCTATTTAACAATGCAGCTAGAGCATGACGGCACTGGTTTACCAACGCGGTTTTTAAGTGCAGCCTTATTATTTTCTCTTTATGCTTTTCTGAGTATTTCAAATAGTAAAAATGTTGACCCTAATTTTTTTGGGCTTGGTTTTGTTGGCCTAGTTTATCTTTTTGTGCTCAGAACCCAGTTGGTTGGTTTAATAATTCTAATAGGCATCATTAGCAACAGCATATTACTTGTCTTAAGTTATTTTGGAGAAGTTTCCGCATTGCAGTTAGTCTTAATCAATGCGCTTGAATATTTGTTAGTTTATGGCGCTATTATTAATGTAATCAGGCGTTACGCTAATATTACATAACACTGTTAACCCATCCGGTAAAACAAACTACCATCGATCCAAACGAAATCTTTAGGAATGCTATACAAGCATTCATCACCATTTATTGATACGCGATCATATACAGGTTATAGTATTCTCCATAACGATAAGAAGAAAAAATAACTAAGGATGATTTATGGCAGACTCACTACCCGTATTGATTATTATTGATGATGATCCATTAATTACGGATACCTTGCATTATGTATTAAGTAAACACTTTGAAGTATGCGTAGCCGATTCTAGAGAGCAAGCAAAAAGCTTACTACGACAGTTGGATGAGCCGCCTGCTTTGGCGCTGGTTGATTTGGGTTTGCCACCGATGCAACACAAACCAGACGAAGGTTTTAAAGTGATAGGTGAGTTGCTAGCACATTCACCAAGTATGAAAATTCATGTGCTTTCTGGGCAAAGTGATGATGTCAATGTAAAACACGCACTAGCCTTAGGTGCACTAGATTTTATTCCCAAACCCTGCGACGCAGACCGCTTAAAAGAGCTGCTGCTTAATTCATTAAAAGTACAAAGTGTTGAGCTGACGGAAAAACCAGAGGAAGAGAACGGAGGCATCATCGGTGAGAGTTTGCCGATGAAAACACTGATTACGCAGATTAGGCAGTTTGCAGATTCACCTTTCCCTGTACTGATTGAAGGTGAGTCTGGTAGTGGTAAAGAACGGGTTGCTGGTAATTTTCATCGTTTCAGTAAACGCTCAAAACAACCTTACTTATCCGTCAACTGTGCTGCTATTTCTCCTATGCTGGCAGAGTCTATTTTATTTGGCCATACAAAAGGCGCTTTTACAGGTGCAGGTGCTGCCAACAGTGGCTACTTTGAAGATGTGGGTGAAGGTACATTATTTCTTGATGAGATTGGTGAACTTCCTTTGGAAATGCAGGCAAAATTATTACGTGTATTAGAAAATGGTGAGTATACACGGGTTGGTGAAACGCAAATTAGGAAAAGTAAAGCAAGAATAGTTGCAGCAACAAACAGAGATTTACGCGCAGAGGTAAGAGAGGGTAATTTTAGAGCTGACTTATATCATCGCTTGAGCGTCTTTGCAGTTAGAGTACCACCATTGAGAGACCTAGGTGAAGATAGCTTGATATTGCTGGATCATTTCAACGAATTCTATGCACGTGAGACGGGGCAAAAGCCATTCAAATTGGATGATAAAGCTAAAAAGCGCTGGCTGGCCTATCATTTTCCTGGCAATGTGCGTGAGTTGAGAAATATCATCATTCGCCTGATTGCAAAATACGCAGGACAAACTGTCAATGACATGCAGTTAGATGCTGAGTTTGACTTGTCCAGACAAAGCGAAGTAGATGGTGTTGCACCTATTGTTGGTACTGGTGATTTATCAGGATATGCACTACAACACTTGCAAAATCAGGCTAATGTTAATTTAGATCAGGTGCTCAAACAGTGGGAAAAGGCGTATGTTGATGCTGCGATGCGCATTACGCATGGCAATCTGAGTCAAGCAGCAAAACTATTGGGAATCAATCGAACAACGCTTTATAGTCGTATTCAGTTGCAAGAGAAATAGCACTGATGTATTACGAGCACTTTGGATTAAAAGAGCCGCCATTTAAGATTACACCCAATACCGATGTTTTTTTTACCGGTGGTAATCGTGGTGCGGTACTCGATGCAATCACCTATGCTATTTTGAATGGTGAAGGTATTGTCAAGGTCGTTGGTGAGGTGGGCAGTGGCAAGACAATGCTGTGCCGCATGCTTCAGACGATGTTACCCGATCGGGTGGAGAGTATTTACCTAGCAAACCCGAGTGTTGCGCCAGAAGATGTTCTGCATGCCATTGCATTTGAGTTGCAAATTAAATTACCTAAATCCGCAGATCGTCTAAAAGTGATGCAGGCGCTTCAAGCTCACTTGTTAAAAAGACATGCTGCAGGCAAACAGGTAGTTATTTTCATTGAAGAAGCGCAAGGTATGCCATTAGCAACCCTGGAAGAGATTCGTTTGCTATCTAATTTGGAAACCAATTACGATAAATTGCTGCAAATTGTGTTATTCGGACAGCCTGAGTTAGACGAAAATCTAAATGAAATCAACATCAGACAGTTGCGTGAGCGCATAACGCACAGCTTTCATTTAGCACCACTCCAATCAAATGAGATTGGTGAGTATATTCTGTTTAGGCTACGTGCCGCGGGTTATTATGGCCCACATCTATTTACTAAGTCAGCTATCAGAAAGCTTTCTAGTGCTGCTCAGGGTCTAGTTAGGCGAGTCAATATACTTGCTGATAAATCGTTACTTGCAGCTTTTTCTGAAAACGTCTATCAAGTAACAGCAAAACATGTACAGGCTGCTATATCAGATAGTGAGTTTGGTCTTGAGCGAGCAAAAGTTAAACAAAAAGGTATTAAAGCCTTTTTGATTCTTATTGTTTTAGCTTTGGGCCTTGTTTTGGGCTACTTTGCAAGCCAGTGGCTTGCAAATGCTACAGATAAAACAGATAAGTCAGACAAGAATATTCAAATGAACAACACTGCTCCAGAAGCAGTGAAATCAGCTGAATTAATTACTGAATCCAACACTGTGTTGACAGCTCAGCCAGCGACCGAGCCTGTCAATGCTACTGAAGAAGCCCCAGTCAATGATGACATACTCAGTCGACGTATTGCTGCGACCAATAGTTGGTTGACAAATCAACCACCCAGCACCGTAAGTATTCAATTGATGGGTGTACCAGAAGGCCCAGAACTTGTAGATGACTTGGAGATGTTAAGTCAAAAAATCGAGTTAGATGAAATTTATGTCTATAGAACTCAAGTGAACGGCCAGCCTTATTTAAGTGTGCTGTATGGTAGCTTTGATAACAGAGCATCAGCGCTAGCTGCGCTAAAAGGGTTACCAGAAGAGATAAGAAGAAATAAGCCGCAATTGCGAACAGTGTCTGGGGTGTTGCAAGAAACTAAACAACTACCATAAATAGGGTATTGTTATGAACTTTCAATAGCTTATTGTTGCAAATTAATGCAAGTTATGGGATAACTATACTAAGCTATTCAGTTACAGGGTATTAGGCTCTTGATGATGATTTGCAAGAGCGTAGAAATTATTGAGGACAGCACGAAGTGCTACAGCGCAAAATTAATTACTTTTTAAAAAAGCCGGCAATATTATTGGCAAGTCTCGTGATGATAGCCTGCTCACATCAATCGACGGTTAAACCTTCAGAAGGCCATATTGATGCCAAAGAAGTAGACCAACAAATAAAGCAAAATACTGTAGAAGCGCCAATTCCTAAGCCAGTAAAAACCAGTCCTGTACTGCCGCCGCCAAAGCCTGTCAAAAAGGCACAGACATATAGTGTGGTTGTTAATGAGGTGCCGGTTAAAGAAATTCTATTTGCGCTCGCACGCGAGAGTAAGATTAATGTTGATATTGATCCTGCAATACAAGGACGTGCCACACTGAATGCTGTTGACCAAACACTGCCAGCTATTTTAGAGCGGCTATCACGGCAAGTTGATCTCACCTATAGAATGGAAGGCAATGTGTTGGTAGTTTCTCCAGATCAACCTGTGCTGAGAACTTACAAAATTGACTATGTGAACATGAACCGTGATACGGAGGGCTTTATTGGTTCTGCAACAGAAATAACAAGTACGGGTAGAGCAGCGACAACAGGAGCTAATGGGCAATCAAATACAGGTGGCGGTGGTGTAAATAATAGTTCTCGGACAACCGTTGTCAGTTCAACACAAAATCATCTTTGGGAATCATTGGTTCAAAACATCAAAGATTTGTTAGCTGAAACAGACAAAGAAATCATTGTTTCTCGCTATGGAACAGTAGCTGAGAGCAATTCTGCGCAAGATAGCGCCGAGAATGGGGTTGCTGATAATACGCAGAATACGCAGCAACAGCTTGATGAGCAAAGAACTGAGTTTAAAACACTACTGGCAGCTAATGTGATTGCTAACCCAGAAACGGGTGTAATTAGTGTTCGTGCAACTAATAAACAACATCAAAAAGTACAAGATTTTATTGATCAGGTCATGGGTAGCGCAAGCAAGCAAGTGCTAATAGAGGCAACTATTGTGGAGGTTGTGCTAAGTGATAGTTTTCAAGCAGGTATTGATTGGAGTAGATTGAATGAGACTGCTACAGGCAGCGGTTTTGTTTTTGGTCAAACATTGGGAGCAAGAGGTGTGGGTTTCAGTCCAAATGTGAACTTTAACCAGAATACAGGGGTGGGTAATCGCTTCACACAAGGTGATGCGGATGCCTTTGGCGCTCCCGATTCTGCAGGTTTCGTTGCAGGTTATATCAATCCGCTAAGCTCAATAGGCAATATAGCGGCTTCCATAAACTTATTAGAACAGTTTGGAGATACAAAGGTACTTTCTAGTCCAAAATTAATGGTACTGAATAACCAAACTGCTGTATTAAAGGTTGTGGACAACTTGGTGTATTTCACTGTGGAAGTTCAACAGACACAGGGTAATGTGAATAGCAATCCTTTCAGTACTATTACGACAACACCTCAAACAGTGCCTGTTGGTGTAGTGATGAGCGTTACGCCGCAGATTAATAATAATGATAAAGTAAATATTAATGTAAGGCCCACCATATCTAGAGTATTAAGTTTTGTAAATGATCCGAATCCGCAATTAGCACAAGCCAATACAGTGAGTGCTATTCCACAAATTCAGGTTAGGGAAATGGAGTCGGTATTAAATGTTTCCAGTGGCAATATTGCAGTTCTGGGCGGCTTGATGCAGGATGAAATTAGAAACAATACTGACTCTGTCCCTGGTTTAAGTAAAGTGCCTGGGGTGGGTAATGTATTTAAAGGTAAGAATGATGCTACAAGAAAAACTGAGTTGGTCATATTTTTACGCCCTACTGTTGTACCAAATGCTAGCTTAGAAAGTGATGAATTAAGTTCTTACAAAAAGTATTTGCCAGCACAGCAGCTACAAAAAACGCTGGAAGAAGCAAATTAATTGATAGGTCACACAGACCATGAGTTTATTAATTAAAGCACTGGATAAAGCACAAGCGCAAAAGGCGCAAGGGAAAGATAGTGCGCGTAGCGAAGATGCCAAAAAATCAAATACGCTCGCATCAACTACTACAAAGCCTATTTTAGACACCGATGATAAAAAAATTAGTGCAGATGATTTGTCGTTAAGTCCAGTTGATGAAACATTAACTACAGACAAGCAATTACATAATGAAGTTGATGATACACCTGCAGCCTTGAAAGGCTCTGCTGCAGATTTGGCGCAAAAAGAACCAAATCGCGCAATCAATCCAAACACTCGTTTAGCTAATGAGCCGGTTGTAAAGTCTAATCAAGCACGGGCAGCTAATGTTTTTACAGCCAAACAGCCTGAGCAGACTAGCCAAACAGCTAAAATCGCAGTAATTATTGCCTTGCTGGCAATTGCACTGTTGGCAGGCTTTGCCTATTGGTATCAATTTGTATTTAATCAACCAGATATAGTAATTCCTCCCAGACCATCTACACTAGAGATGCCACAAGCTTTGTCAGATGTACAAATCAGTGATACAGAGGAGGCAGCATTAGTTGATGGTTTAGCTGAGTTAGAAGCATCGAATCAAGCAGAAGATTTTGATGTGGCGACATTATCAGAAACAAATGATGCTGCGCCTATAGCTATTGATAAGGCACAAGAAGAGTCAGTTTTTGATCAAAACGTTAATCAACCTAAGGCAGTTAAAGAAACGCTAACACCGAATGAAAAAGTCGTGAGTGCGGCTGAAGCAAGAGAGACGCTTATTGGTGAAAAAATAACAGACACTACAACAATAGAGATAACAAAAGCTAAAACAGAGTCAGGTATTAATGATGTATTGATGCGTGCCTATACTGCTTATAACCTTGGTAATGATGATCAAGCACAAACGGACTATAAATTGGTGTTAAAGCAATATGGTGCGAACGTGGACGCAATGCTAGGTTTGGGAGCGATAGCTGCGCGGCAAGGACGTCTGGCAGATGCTGATGGCTGGTATCGCAAAGTCTTAGAGCTCGAGCCTAGAAATGAAGTGGCAAAAAGTGGCATACTTAGCATTCAACAAGTTGGCAAGTCGCAGGTGAATGAAAGTCAAATTAAATCGCTACTCGCTGGCTCGCCAACTGATGCCAATCTGCATGCAACACTTGGTGATTTGTATGCTAGTCAGGGTAATTGGACTACTGCGCAGCAAGCTTATTTTGACGCATATCGATTTAATCCGACGGCCGAAAATGCATTTAATTTAGGTGTTAGTTTGGATCAACTCGGTAAGTCCACAATTGCTTTACCATATTATCAAGAAGCGCTACAAAAAGCAGATCAATCCAATTTAATTGATAAAGCGGCACTTGAGGCAAGAATATCCTCCATACAATAACAAAGAACAAGAACAATGATGGCAGAACAGAATAATGGCAGAACCAAGACGTAAATTACGCTTAGGCGAACTAATGGTACAACAAGGGCTGATTAGTCAGGATCAGTTGCGTATTGCGTTAATAGAACAAGAGCAAAACGACATACCACTCGGCAGGCAATTAGTTCGCCTAGGCTTTGTATCAGAAACCATGGTGCGTGATTTGGTCGCACATACTATTGGGCAGGAAAGTATCGACTTAACGACCGTGGTTGCTGATGGCGATGCATTGAAAATGGTGCCAGAAGACTTCTCACGGCGCTACCACTTATTGCCCGTAGCATACGAAGAGTCGACCAAAACTATGATAGTCGCTATGGCGGATATGTTCAATGTAGTGGCTTTAGATCAGTTGCGTGCAATGCTTGGCGGACAAATTCAACTTAAGCCTGTCTTGGCTGCTGAGGCACAATTAGAAGAATATATTGATCAATTTTATGATTATGAGCTCTCAGTAGATGGCATCTTACGTGAAATTGAAACAGGTGAAATTGATTATCAAAGCCTCCAAACAGAAGGTGATGAGTACACACAACCAGTAGTACGCTTAGTGGGTGCTTTGTTGATGGATGCTGTCAAGAAGGGTGCTTCCGATATTCACTTTGAACCAGAGTTTGCTTTTTTACGGATTCGCTATCGTATCGATGGGGTTCTTCAGCAAGTAAGAAGTTTGCATAAAAGTTATTGGCCTGGTGTTTCTGTAAGGCTTAAAGTTGTTAGTGGTATGGATATTGCTGAAACAAGATCCGCTCAAGATGGCCGGTTGAATATGAATTTGTGTGGCCGTCCTATTGATTTCAGGGTGTCCACACACCCTACTATTCATGGTGAAAATATTGTACTACGTGTTCTTGACCGAGAAAAATCGATTATCCCATTAGAGAGAATGGGACTACGAAGCTCAACCTTGGAAGAGCTAAAGTTGATGATGACTAGACCTGAAGGTATTTTAGTCGTGACAGGTCCTACTGGTAGCGGTAAGACTACGACTTTATATTCATTGTTATCTCATAAGAATACTGAAGCCGTGAATATCATGACACTGGAAGATCCTGTTGAGTATCCCGTGTCTCTTATGCGACAGACCTCTGTTTCAGAAGTGAACAAAGTAGATTTCGCCAATGGTATCCGCTCGATTATGCGGCAAGACCCAGATATTATTTTAGTGGGTGAGGTGCGTGATGAGGATACGGCAACTATGGCCTTCCGTGCTGCAATGACAGGTCATCAAGTGTTTACTACCTTGCATACAAACTCTGCTTTAGGTGCATTTCCTAGGTTGTCTGATATTGGGATTTCTTCGGACATTATGTCAGGGAATATTATTGGTGTGATTGCGCAGCGTTTGGTGCGCGTGCTATGTCCACACTGCAAGGAAACCGCTAAACCAACACCTGAAGAGCGCCGTATTTTGGGTCTAAAAAGAACAGAAATGCCTGAAATTTTTAAGGCAAAAGGGTGTAAAAAATGTAATTTAACTGGCTATAGAGGGCGTATGGCGATTGTTGAGTTATTACGTATTGATGCAGAGATGGATGCACTAATCGCCAGAAGGGCACATTTAGATGAATTAAAAACAGTCGCAGTTAATAAAGGTTTCACAACCTTAGCTGAAGATGGCGTCCGAAGAATTTTGGAGGGATACACTAGTCTTGAAGAGGTAATGCGTGTGATTGATTTGACCTCACGTATTAATAAATAGAGGTTCTTGAGCATTGGCGACCTATGATTACAGAGCGATTGACCAATCAGGGCTGAATGCAAAAGGTCAAATAGATGCACTTAATGAGGCAGATCTAGAAATACGCCTTGAGCGCATGGGGCTGGATTTAATCACGTTCAAAGAGACTGATAAAGCCAAAAGCCCGTTAGCAAAGAATAAAGTCAGCAATCGCGATTTAGTGATGTTTTGTTTTCAATTGGAGCAATTAACGACCGCAGGGGTGCCAATTTTAGAAGGTTTGAGTGATTTACAGGAAAGCACATCAAATCTATATTTTCAGAAAGTGTTAGGCGCTATATCCTCCGAGGTTGAGGGAGGTAAAATGCTTTCGGATGCATTATCATCCCATCCCGATGTATTTAATGAAGTATTTGTTAATCTGGTTAGTGCTGGTGAGCAGACAGGGCAATTATCGACAGTATTTGATAATTTAAGTAATACTTTAAAGTGGCAAGATGAGCTATTTGCGCAAACAAAACGTTTGCTAGCTTATCCATTATTTGTATTTATTGTCGTGATGGCAGCAGTTGCCTTTTTAATGATTTATCTTGTGCCTGAGATGGTTAAATTTATTGGCAGTTTGGGACAAGAATTACCACTCAACACTAAAATATTAATTGCTGTCTCAAATGCCTTTGTTGATTATTGGTGGCTGTTCATTACGGTTCCGATTGTTGCTTTTATTGCGATAACTGCTTGGATAAAAAGTAGCGCTGATGCGCGATATAAGTTTGACTATTTCAAACTCAAATTGCCGATGACAGGCGAGATTTTGAACAAAATTATTATGGCAAGATTTGCACGTTATTTTGCGTTAATGTATCAGACAGGCATTCCTGTATTACAAGCAATTAAAACATGCGAAAGAATCGTTGGCAACAAAGTGATTGCAGATGCTTTAAATCGCGCCCACGCACAAATTAACGCCGGGGACAGTATGAGTGAAAGCTTTCGTAATGCTGGGCTATTTCCACCGCTCGTGGTCAGAATGATCAAAGTTGGTGAGAACTCAGGCGCCCTAGACAAATCACTGCTTAATATCAGTTATTTTTACGATCGGGATGTTAACGAATTAATGCAGAAAATGCTGAAAATGCTAGAGCCAGCTCTCACAGTCATTTTAGGCTTGATATTAATGTTTATTATGGTCTCGGTACTCGGCCCAGTTTATGACTCTTTTAGTCACATGAAGATATAAATGCTTGGTAGCTCACAAAAACTAATTCTATGTATTACAAATCAAAGCTTAACCGCTGGGCTATGGCATGGCTCTAAGCTACAGTCATACCAAGTGTTTGAGAATCATGATGAGGATTACACCGCCTTTAGTGTTTATTTGTCCAAACACAAGGATATTGACGTTTATTTGATGGTCGATGCCATTGAGGAAGACTACAAACTTGAAGCGTTACCGCACACAACAGGAAGCGCAAGAAAAGAAATTGTCGCACGGAAGCTTGCTCAATTTAACCGAAATAGCACATATCGCGCTGCGCACTATATTAATCGAGATAAAAACAAGCGCAAAGATGACAACTTTTTGTTTGTTGCATTGAGTAATACTGATTTTATGCAAGGCTGGATGGACTCCATACAAGCAGAGCACATACCGCTGGTTGGTGTGTATTTGCTGCCTATGGTCAGTCAGGTCATTGTCAGACAAATGAAATTAATGTCGCCACATATCTTATTATGTGAGCGCTTATCATCTGGCTTGCGGCAAACGTATTTGCATAATGGTCGTTTGCGTATGAGTCGCTTAACGCCAATGAGCAATATTAAGCCTGCTCAGCTATCCTATTTTTATCTGGTGGAGATTGAGAAAACGCGCTTGTATCTATTAAGTCAGCGTTTAATAGCAGCAGAAACACCATTACAAATGATTTTGCCAGCAATTGATGACACCAGTGATGATATTGCAAAAAGTATTAGCCAGGATCAGGGCATTGAATGCAAGACTGTTGACATCCTAACCTTCGCAAAAAACAGTAATATTAGTCAGGATGTTGTTAAATCTCACCCAGAGTTGCTGCATATGCAACTGCTGGCTAATGGCAATATTCCAGATAATCTGGCACCAGCAGAGCTAACTAAAACACATAATATTAAGAATTTATGCCGCAATATCAATTTAGTTACCATACTGGTATTGATGGCTGGCGTAATAGCATCTAGCGTATATTTTTTCCAGGCATATCAAACCAAGCTTAAGATTGAAGAAACGGCTGCTAAGAAACAACAACAGCTACAGCAATATGAATTGGTTGCGCAGAACTACCCGGAAACGCCGGTACCTGGCACCGATCTAAAAGCAGCAGTGGAAATAGCAGCTGCAATTAATCAAGAGACGCCTAAGGCGATGATGCGCGTTATAAGTGCAGCTTTAAAAGAAGCACCTGAAATTGCCATTGATCGGATTAGGTGGGTGCAAACGGATCAATTAGATATTAAAGACGGTAATGAAAATTCATTAAGCAGTTCTAATAATCAACAAGTATCAGGAAGTTCAGAATCGGTATTAAGACAAATTGGGTTTATTAATGCAGAAATCAGACATTTTAAGGGCGACTATCGTGCAGCATTAGCAAGTGCGAGTCGATTCGCAAACCGCTTGAGAGCAAACCCATTGGTAGAGCAGGTTAAAATTTTACAAGAGCCCGTGAATGTGAGTTCGCTAGCAAACCTACAAGGCAGTACACGTGATGAAAATACAGCGCAAAGAACACCAGCAATATTTAAATTGAAGGTGGTATTGAAGGCTGAAGAAAGTGAGTCATCAAAATGACTTTAACGCAAAAAGATTGGCGGCAGCTAAGATTTCCACTTTTAGGGTTGGGTCTGGCAATGATAGTAGCAGGTTTGCTAGCAAGCTTTGCAGATCAGTATCGTACAGAAGAAGAGCAAGCATTGCTTATAGAGCAAAGGCTGTACAATCAAGCGCGTCAAAAGTTTGAGTCATCTGGCCAAGAAAAAGAGACTATTATTAAATATTTACCACAATATAATCGCTTGCTTTCGCAAGGGTTTATTGGCGAAGAGCGGAGAATAGAATGGATTGAGCGTTTAAGGCAAATTCATGGTCAATATAATCTATTCAGTATTGATTATAGTATTGGGCAACAAGAAAGATATAAACCGAGTTTTATTAGTAATACTGGCAATCACATTATCAATCGCTCTGTTATGGAGCTAAGGTTAGACATGTTGCATGAGGGTGACCTTATCCATTTGGTAGAGGATTTGCATCAAGATACACCACCCTTTATGGTACGCGAGTGTGAAATAACTCGACCTATTGGTACAGATATCAACAGTAAAAAAATGATTGCTAATCTGAAAGCTGTCTGTGAAATTGATTGGATAACATTACGAGATCCTGAGTTAGGAAAAGGTTTGTAATGAAAGGTATGCTGTTAGTAATTTCTATCTGGATGCAGTTTATGCAGCCAGTTTATGCTGATGACGCACTGGGTAGACTATTTTCTACGCCTGCAGAGCGTGATCAACTCGACCGATTGAGGGAGCAACAAAAGAATCAACCTGTTGAAACAATAGTAGAAGCTACCGTCATCGAAAGTAAGCCTGTTGAATTACCAGGTACCATTAATATGCAAGGCTATGTAAAGCGCAGTGATGGCAAAGATGGAACTGTTTGGATTAATGGAGAAGCACTCCAGGAAAATTCAGGCAATCAAGATGTGCAAGTCGGTAATTTGACTAAAAATAGCAACGCTATTCCCATTAGAATTCCTGCTAATGGTAAGCGTTTAAATTTAAAAGCTGGGCAAGAGTATGATCCTGCAAATAATCGCGTATACAAATCGCCTAGTTACAGCATCAGTAAAAGTTCAGGCACGATAGGTAATGAAAGTCAGCCATAAAGAACAAGGTTTAGCATTATTAATGCTGGTTTTTTTATTGGCATTCACAGTTGTTATTTATACGATCAATGCTACAGATACGAATAGTGTTAATCAGAAACGAAACCAAAAAACATTGGAAGCATTGGCTGAAGCAAAAGCAGCGCTTTTGGGTGAAGTTGTGCGTGTAGAAGAGGCTGAACTTGGCGCTAAAATTACTGAAGCTATTTATTTTCCTAATCCAGATACTGCTGCATCAGTAGCTTTTCAGGGAGAAGAGGGCTACGAGGCAGCTAAATATGGTAAAGAGGATGGTGTGGTGCTAGGAAAGCTACCATGGCGGGACTTAGACATTCACCCAATTAAAGACGGTTGGGGGGAGTGTTTATGGTATGTTATATCGGGGAGTTATAAAAGAAACCTACCAACTCAATCATTATTCAATTGGGACAGACAAGGTCAAATTGACGTGATTGATGCTAATGGAAATATCGTAGCAACTAATATCATAGCACTTATCATTTCTCCAGGCCCTGCTCTAGTTGGACAAAATCGTGGCTTAGCAGACGATCAGTATGCCCAGTGTGGAGGAAACTATAATGCTAATAATTATTTGGATCCTTTTAATAATGCCCAATCAATTAATGCACATGTCAATTATTTCCCGGGAAGTGTTGATAACCGGTCAGCATCCAATACATCAAATAAAACTTTTGTGCAGGCGAACAATGGTAATTACAATGACCAATTAATTTTAATTACTGTTAACGAAGTGTTTGATTTGTTGGTTAAGCGCAGTGATTTTATCAATGAAATAAACGATCAGATAGCAAATACTGTATCGGACATTCAAAAATATAATTTAGCTCCTTCAGCAAACAATAAAGGAACAGATGCAATTGATTGCGATTATGCTGATGCAACAGACAAAACATTTTGCAAAAACTGGAAAGAGATGTTTATATTGTCCTCTGTAAATGCGGGGGTAACTGTGAATGGTTCGCCATGTAATAAGGTTCTTATCTTCGGTGGGAAAAGAACGGAAACTCAGGCAAGAGTTACTAATGATGATAAAAGCAAACCTGAGAATTATTTAGAAGGTGATAATTTAGATGCATTTAATGGTGTCTCGGGAAAAAACTATTCTGGCAACACTGCGTTTACTGGAAGTAACTCGAGTGCTGATGTGGTTGTCTGCGTGTCATGAGTAGTCAAATTTATTCGCAATTTAATCGAGGATTTACTCTAGTTGAGCTTGCTATTGTATTAACAATTGTTGGCTTTTTATTAGCTGCTTTCATTGTACCTCTTGGTGTGCAAAGGGATATTAGAGATTATGAAGAAACCAGAAAAGAGCTTTCTGAAATTCGTGAAGCACTGGTAGGATTTGCGCTTAGTCAAGCTAACCCACATTTACCTTGCCCAGATACGGACAACGATGGTGCTGAAAATAGAGTTGGTGCTAACTGTGTAAGTCAAATCGGCACGCTTCCATGGGCGACACTAGGGCTTGGTCGATTAGACAATTGGAATAATGCATACCTCTATAGCGTTACGGCAGATTTCTCTAATAGTGCAGGGTTTCAGTTATCTTCAGTAGGTTTGAATACTATTTTAGCTGCTGCAGGGGGAGCTTCGGTAGCAGCAAATATTCCTGTGGTCATTATATCTAAAGGAAAAAATGGAGCTGGTGTTGCTGCAGATGAACAAGAGAATGATCAAACGAATACTATCTTTGTAAGCCATGAACAAATTGATGTATCTGCCAATCAGTTTGATGATGTGGTAGTTTGGATTCCATCCGCAATTTTATTTAATCGTATGGTAGCAGCAGGACAATTGCCATAATGAACGACAATCAACTGCTGCGTTATAGTCGTCATATTCTGTTGCCGCAAATTGAATATGCAGGACAAGAGAAACTGACGCAGAGCCATGCTTTGATTGTCGGAGCTGGTGGTTTGGGATCACCAGTGGCGCTTTATCTTGCGGCAAGTGGCGTAGGGCAGTTAACCATATGTGATTATGACGAGGTCGATTTAACCAATTTACAGCGTCAAATTATTCACACAACGCAATCAGTTGGTATCAATAAGGCAGTATCTGCTCAAGAGTCATTGTATGAGATTAACCCAGAAGTAGATGTAAAAACAGTCCAAAAAAAGTCTACTGAAAAAGAGATGGCGGACTTAGTAAAAGTTGCTGATGTTGTCATTGATTGTTCTGATAACTTTACTACACGTTATGCATTAAACAGAATATGTCATGCAGAAAAAAAACCATTGGTGTCTGGCGCAGCAGTAAGGTTTGAGGGGCAAATAACTGTGTTTGATTTTAGGCATGTTGATACACCTTGCTATAGTTGTTTGTTTCCTGAAAGTGATGACAATCAAGAGCAGCGTTGTGCAGAAAATGGTGTTTTTTCGCCTTTGGTGGGCATGATTGGGACTGCACAAGCGGCCGAGGCATTAAAGTGTTTGATGAATATTGGTGAGACTTTGCAAGGGCGGTTGTTAATGTTAGATGCATTAACTGCTGAGTGGCGTACTATTAAGTTCGCTAAAGATCCTGCATGCCGCGTTTGCGGAAGCTGAGCTTCCTTCCCCTTTTGGGGAAGGTTCGCATGGGTAGTTACTTGCCTCCTACTAGATTTTTAACTGCACCAACTAAATCGCCTGGCATCACAACAATTTTACTATTGCCTGAGCTAGACATTCTTTGCAAGGCTTGAATGTAGCGATCTCCTAAAAGGAAGTTAGCGGAATCAATATTTTCTTTTGCAGACTCAGTAATAAACTTAATAGATTCTGCGGATGCCTTAGCGCCAACCATTTGTGCTTCTGCATCTTTGCGTGCTGCTTCCAGACGTGCTTCAGCGTTTAAAATCAATGCTTGCTTAGCGCCTTCTGCCTCTGTTACCACTGCTACGCGTTCACGTTCTGCGGCTGCTTGTTTTTCCATGGCATCTTGCATTTTAATCGATGGTTTGATGTCCTGAATCTCAACGGATTTAACAGTGATACCCCAATCCAAGGCCTCGTCTGCAACTGCATTTTTTAGCTCAGTTTTAATACGTTCGCGTGAAGTAAGCGCATGGTTAAGCTCCATACCGCCGATAATAGAACGTAAGTTGGTTTGTACCATATTACGCATTGCTTCGCGGAAATTTTCAATACCATAGACAGCACGTTCAATGTTGGTTACTTTGATAAAGGCAACTGCATTCGCCAATATCACAGCATTGTCTGAAGTGATGACTTCTTGTTCAGGTATTTCTAGAATAATATCTTTAGTGGTTACCTTATAGCTTACTTTACTAAGTATCGGATTAATGACATGCAGTCCAGGGGTAATGATGCCAGCAAACTTTCCCAGCCTTTCCACAACCCACTCCTCGCCTTGAGGCACAATGCGCACACCCTTAAAAATCGCAATAATCGCTAGAAATATGAGTACGATACTGACTTCTGTCATGATGTTTTCCTTATGAATTGATATTAAACAGCATTGATTCGTAGTGCATTGCCTTCGACAGCAATGACGGTAGCTTCTGTGCCAACAGCAATGTCTTGATCAGAGACAGCAGTCCATTCGCGAGCGCCCATCAGCCCCTGTGAAAAACGAATTTTCCCATTTTGATGAGGGCTACATGATTCAATAACGGTTCCAGTTCTTCCGATTTCAAGTCCTTGAGACTGTCCGACGCGAGAGTGTGTTTCTGTTTTTTTATAATATAGGCGCCAAACCGCTAGTGAAGTCAAAGAAAGTACAGCAAATATAGTGTATTGAATGGCATGCGGTGTAGTAGGAAAAAGCCACATGACGACGGCAACACACAATGCAGCAATGCCAAACCATAAAATATCAAAAGTGCCAATTGCCATTTCAGCTGACAAAAGGATGAGCCCTAATGCACCCCAAACCCACATTGCATCTATCATAAAAACCTCTTAAAGGTTGTCTTTTGTTGCGTATCTTAGCACTTTTTTTTGTTAATATTAATAATCTTACGCGTTATTGTCATTGTAAAAGCTTAAGTGTGTGAAATAAGTGTAAACTAACAGAAGATTTTAAAAAAATACGCTATGGGAAAAACATATAAACTTGCGTTACCTCGTGATAGGGCAGAGCGCTTACAGTATATAAAAAGGATGTTTCCGCAAGCTACGGGTACGCACTTGAGTGATGAGTGGCCAGGTGGTAGGAACGAAGCGGTTAAGCGTCTTAATAGCCTTAATTTAGAGGCATATACACGGAACCGTGATTTTCTGAACGGTGCTGTTAGTAGACTGTCACCTTATTTTCGACATGGCTGCCTGACATTGAAAGAGGCTGCAGATAAGTTACGCCATCAATATGGCATCGCCTCAGAAAAGTTCATATATGAACTGGCAAGACGCGACTACTGGCGCCGTGTTTGGTACAAAGAAGGTAATGGCATACTGAATAATTTGGAAGAGTCCAAAGTCCCTATCAGTGATAAACCCTTGCCCGATTATGTGCGCCAGATGATTACTGGGCTACCTTGTATGGACTCATTTGTCCGGGATTTAATGAACGATGGTTACGTACATAACCATGCGCGTAAATGGTTTGCAGCCTATATAGTGCATTGGTTAAAGGTCGATTGGCGCGAAGCAGCAGACTGGTTTGAGCACTATTTATTGGATGGAGATAAAGCATCGAATCATTTATCTTGGCAATGGGTTGCATCAACATTCAGTAATAAACCTTATTTTTTTAATAAAGATATTTTAGCGCGACACACAGGCGAAAAGCATTGTGCTACTTGCACAGTGAGTTGCCCATTCGATGCAAGCGTTGAAATGCTGGAGGCTAAACTGTTTCCAGAAGGTGATTTTGAACCTTTGTTGCCAAGAAAAATCACGAAACCGCCAGCGGTAACATTTTCGACAAAATCAGCAAAAGCCGTATTTGTTCATGATGAGATGCTATCAGCAGCACATCCTTTACTAAAGAACTCTTTACCTAAATTTTTTGTATTTGATGACATGCTACACGGAAAATGGCCGCTAAAACGGATACAGTTTGTGGCAGATTGCTTAGCAGAGTTATCAGGTGTAGAAGTTTGGCTTGGTGATACCTTTCAAGTATTGGATGAACGAGGCGTAGGTCAATTAACAACACAAAATACGCCTAACATGGAAATTAGGCAGCGGCTTGATCCATTTAAAGTGCAGTGGCAAGCAGAGGTGCAGTTTACCGATGCCGAAATCAGTGAAAAAAGGTTGAAACGATACTCTCGTTATTGGAGCAAAGTTGGGCAAGAAATGTTTGGAGATGAAATTACAATTCAACCCAAAGAAATATAGGAGCTAGACAAAGATGGAGTTACTAATTGTATTAGCAGTAATCATTATTTATTTTGTGTTTACCTATAACAGTTTGGTCACGATAAAAAATAATGTCAGTAAAGCTTGGGCTAACATTGATGTGTTGCTTAAACAGCGGAATGATGAGTTACCTAAGCTAATTGATACATGTAAAGCTTACATGAAACATGAGCAAGAAACGTTGGAAAAAGTTATCAAAGCGCGTTCAGGAGTCGATAGCGCACGCGAGCATCAGGATATTGTTGGCTTAGCTGCAGCAGAATCAGCATTGCAAGGTAGCTTAGGTAGCTTATTTGCATTAGCTGAAAACTATCCTGAGTTAAAAGCAGATCAAAGTTTTAGATCTTTACAGAGCAGAATAACCGGCTTGGAAAATGCTATTGCGGACAGAAGAGAGTTTTATAACGACAGTGTTAATGTAAATAATGTACGTGTACAGCAATTTCCAGATTTAATTGTGGCTAGGCTAACTGGGTTTAATGAATTAAATTTGCTTAAGTTTGCTTCAGCAGAGCTCAAGGATATTGATGTAAACGAGCGATTCAATAACTAAATGTTTAAACGCTGGACAAGCCATTATGTGAACTTACTCGCATGTGGCATTTACCTAGGCCTGCTATCCGCAGGCTTGTTTTTTACTGATGCGCTTTCCAGAGACATCATGCAACAGACATTGATTGGTCTAAGTTTATTGGCTTTATTAGCGTTTACATTCAATCTATGGCGTTATTTGGCTATTGCAAAAGCGCCTGTTTCTACTATTGCAAGTGCGGCCCAGGGTTATGTTGAGTTTAACGGTATTGCAACAACGACATCGCCGTTAAAGACACCTTTGCATGGGTTGCCGTGCGTATGGTACCGCGCATGGGCGTATGCACGTGACCATCAAAACTTGTGGCGATTAGTTGATTACAGACAAAGTGATACCGTATTTCAGTTAACCGATGATACGGGAACATGTACCGTGAATCCACATGGGGCTGAGGTGATTTATATGTTAAAAAAAACCAGTTACAAACATAATCACCGTTATGTAGAGGCCTACTTACCAGAGCAAATACCATTATATTTAATTGGTCATCTGGATACACGCCATCATTTCACCAGTGAAAAAGAAGTTAAGAAGCATATGGGTCAAATCATCAGTGATTGGAAATCAAACCCAAGCAAAATGCTTAGTAGATTTGATTTAGACAGAAATGGTGAAATCGACCAAGAAGAGTGGGAGAAAGCCCGTGCGCAGGCGCGGGAGGAGGCAATGAGCACATCTATGCATAAAGCGCATACGGGAAGCTTTGAGATATCAGCACCGACCAACGGACAACTTTATCTACTATCGGGAATGTCGCCAGACTACCTAAGGAAGCGTCATCAGCACTGGGTCATCCTGCATCTTACTGTATTAACAGGCATATTAATCGCATTACGCTTGTTGTAATGGAGCTTTGCTTAGCTTTGTCTGTGGTAAAATCACGCGCATATGAATACAACAACACAAACCCCAGAAAATGCTTTAGATAAACCTTTTGACCCCAAAGCTATTGAAAATAAATGGTATGCCTATTGGGAGGGACAAGGTTTTTATGCTGCTGGCATTAATCCCGACGTAAAAGACAATTTTTGTATTTTATTGCCCCCACCGAATGTGACTGGCACATTACATATGGGGCACGGTTTTAATCAGACCTTGATGGATGCGCTCACTCGCTATCACCGTATGCTCGGCAACAACACCTTGTGGCAGCCTGGTACCGACCATGCTGGCATTGCCACACAAATTGTGGTGGAGCGTCAGTTAGATGCTCAAGGGGTATCGCGGCACGACTTAGGTCGTGAAAAATTCCTTGAGAAAGTCTGGGAGTGGAAAGAGTTCTCAGGCGGTACGATTACCAAGCAAATGCGTCGCTTAGGCACTTCGCCCGACTGGTCGCGTGAGCGTTTCACGATGGATGCTGGACTTAATAAAGTGGTGACAGAAACCTTTGTGCGTTTATATAACGAAGGCTTAATCTATCGTGGCAAGCGTTTGGTTAATTGGGATGTGAAACTTGGCACGGCAGTTTCTGATTTAGAAGTGGTGCAAGAGGAAGAAGATGGCTCAATGTGGCACATCAATTATCCACTAGCAGATGGCTCTGGTCATTTAACAGTTGCAACTACAAGACCTGAGACGATGTTAGGCGATGTGGCAGTGATGGTGCATCCAGAGGATGAGCGTTATCAACATATGATAGGTAAAAAAGTCACTTTGCCACTTTGTGACCGTGAAATACCAATAATCGCTGATGAATATGTAGATAAAGCATTTGGAACGGGTTGTGTGAAAGTAACGCCGGCACATGACTTTAACGATTATGCCGTTGGCCAACGCCATGGTTTGCCCATGATTGGTATTTTGAATCTCGAGGGGTTTGTGAATGAAGAGGCGCCTAGTCAGTATCAGGGCTTGGAACGGTTCGCTGCGCGCAAGCAAGTGGTCGCTGACCTGGAAGAACAAGGCTACTTGGTCAAGGTGGAAAAGCATAAACTCAAGGTGCCACGAGGTGATCGAACAGGTGTCGTTATTGAGCCGATGCTAACAGACCAGTGGTTTGTTGCAATGAGCAAGCCAGCAGCCGATGGTAAAAGCATTACAGAAAAAGCACTCGAAGTGGTAGACAATGGCGAGATTAAATTTTATCCAGAAAACTGGGTGAACACCTACAACCAATGGCTTAATAATATTCAGGACTGGTGTATTTCACGTCAGCTATGGTGGGGGCACCAGATTCCGGCTTGGTATGGAGAAGATGGTCAGGTTTATGTAGCCCATGATGAAGCTGAAGCAAAAGCATTGGCGGCTAAAGATGGCTATACAGGCGAGTTAAAACGTGATGAAGATGTGTTAGATACATGGTATTCATCGGCTTTATGGCCATTTTCGACACTTGACTGGACGGGTGATGAGGCAGTAGATGCACAAAACCAGGCATTGCAGCAATATTTACCTTCATCTGTGCTGGTGACTGGCTTCGATATCATCTTTTTCTGGGTTGCGCGGATGGTGATGATGACCAAACACATCACGGGCAAGATTCCATTTAAGCATGTTTATGTACATGGACTGATACGTGATGCAGAAGGTCAGAAAATGTCTAAATCCAAGGGTAACGTTTTAGACCCGATTGATTTGATTGACGGTATAGCGCTGGATGACTTGATTAAAAAACGTACCACTGGCTTGATGAATCCCAAACAAGCACAGCAGATTGAAAAGCGGACGAAAAAAGAATTCCCAGAAGGGATTGCAGCCTATGGTACCGATGCACTTAGATTTACCTTTGCAGCGTTAGCTAGCCCAGGTCGTGATATCAAGTTTGATCTGCACCGTTGTGAAGGTTACCGCAACTTCTGCAATAAGCTGTGGAATGCAACCCGTTTTGTGTTGATGAATACGGAAGATCAAGACAATGGTATGGGTGATTGTAAAGCTGATTGCGGTCCCGAAGGCTATTTACATTTCTCACAAGCAGACCGTTGGATAGTTTCAATTTTACAAAAAACTGAAGCGGAAGTTGAGCATGCATTTGCAGATTACCGATTTGATTTGGCTGCGAAATCAATTTATGAGTTTGTATGGGATCAATACTGCGACTGGTATCTAGAAATAGCAAAAGTGCAACTTCAAGAGGGATCTGATCCTGAAAAGCGTGCAACTAGACGTACTTTATTGCGTGTGTTGGAGACAATACTACGGTTGGCACATCCGATCATTCCGTTTATTACTGAAGAAATTTGGCAAACGATAGGTAAGATGAACGGCAGAACTGGCAGTAGCATTATGTTAGAGGCCTACCCTAAGACAGCGCCTAATAAAATTGATGAAGCAGCAGAGGCGTGGGTGGAAAAATTAAAAACCTTTGTCGATGTTTGCAGAAGCTTGCGTGGTGAGATGGGTATATCTCCCTCAGCCAAAGTGCCCTTAATTGTAGAAGGTGACAGTGAGATACTTGCGGCTTATGCGCCCTACCTTAAAGCACTCGCAAAACTTGAAACTGTAAAAATTCAAGCTGCATTACCAGAAGCAGATGCACCAGTTATGCTGGCGGGGGATTATCGCCTCATGCTTGAGGTTGAGATTGATGTGGCAGCCGAAAAAGAACGGCTTGGTAAAGAGGTTACACGATTATCAGGTGAGATTGCCAAAGCCAATGGTAAGTTAAATAATGAAAATTTTGTTTCGCGTGCGCCGATTGAAGTCGTAGAACAAGAAAAAGTAAGGTTAGTTGAATTTACATCACAGTTAGAAAAAATTGAGGCGCAGCTAGCTAAATTAAATTAGGAGTCAACATGAGCGATAAACCCATATTTAAGTTGCGTTGGGATTTGCTTTTACTTGATGGTATTGGTGCTACCCTGTTTGCATTAGGCTTGGCGAAAAAGGTGGCTGGTCTTGATATATTGCCAACTGCACTGCAATTTGATGATACTGGCTGGGTGATGATCATACTGGGCGTGTTATTGATGCTGCCTTTTATGCTGAATTTTCTTGGTCAAATTCGCGATAGAACCGAAGGTCAACGATTTAAATAAATAAATTTACATCTGAAGCGCCAGCAAATTCAAAGAAAGTTGCTGCACCACCGAATTCGATTCCTTCAATAAAGTCATCGGGCTTAAAATCAAATAAATCAACTGTCATTTGACAGGCGATTAATTTTACACCGCTTTCTAAACAAGCTTCACGTAAGGTTTCAATACTGGCAACACCCTTATTAGCGATTTTTTGTTTCATCATCATAGTGGCCATACTTTCCATGCCAGGTATCATTTGTGCCAAGTTAGGCATGGGGACTGGCATCGGCATAGCAGGGTTGCCGAGAGGTGAAACTTTTAAATCGCTTATATCTTTTTTGAGTAGCGTTAAACCATAAAAGGTAAAGAATATCTGCACTTCGTAATCTAGTGCAGCAGCTGTGGAAGCGAGTATAAATGGCGGGTAGGCCCAGTCTAGTGAGCCCTTCGATGCAATAAGGGCTAATTTTTTAGCCACGTATGCTTACTCACTAACATGCTTTTTAATGTAAAAAGTAAACACACTGTCAGCTTCATCCATTTGGAGTAACTCATGGCCTGTTTGTTTACAAAAGGCTTCAAAGTCTTTTACCGATCCTGGGTCAGTTGCCATAATTTTTAGCGTTTGTTCGGCCGCCATATCGCTTAAGCCTTTTTTACAGCGAAGGATGGGCAGTGGACAGTTTAGATTACGAGCATCAACTTCTTTATCAAATTCCATTATGACCTTCTTACTTCTCAGTTTATTTTTTGGTGAGCGGATAACCTGCTTTGGTCCAAGCAACGACGCCACCAACTAAATTATAAACACCACTTATCCCTTTGGCGACAGCAAAATCAGCTGCGTGTGCAGATCTTATGCCACTATGGCAATAAAAAATAACCGAATCTGCTTTACTTAGCTTATCGTACTGTAGTGGTAATAATGCTAGCTGAATATGCATAGCACCTTTAATCATGCCATGTTCAACTTCATCATTATTTCTAACATCAACTAATAATACTTTACTCTGATTCATCATGGTTGATAATTCAGAGGCTTCAATTTCAGAATAGCTTTTCATTTATTAAACTCACTTTAATCACGTATTGTACACAGTAAACCTTAAACAGAAACAATTGCTACTTAAATTCTGAAAAGATAGTAATCGGTCTGTAGACACATCATCATTTATAATGAGCGATTTGTTTTAATAGGAGCCAGCCAATGAGTGCGTTGCCCGCATGTCCGAAGTGTAATTCTGCATTTACTTATCAAGATCGCGATTTATTTGTATGTCCAGAATGTGCGCATGAGTGGTCAGATACGCTAAAGCCTGACACAGGACTAGGGCTAGTCATTAAGGATGCAAATGGTAATCTTTTGAGTGATGGTGACACGGTCACTTTGATCAAAGACTTGAAGGTAAAAGGATCTTCTTCTGTACTGAAGGTGGGCACTAAAGTAAAAAATATCCGTTTGGTAGAAGGTGATCATGATATTGACTGCAAAATTGATGGTATTGGCGCGATGAAATTAAAGTCTCAGTTTGTTAAGAAAGCATCATGATGCTTTCTTAATTTGCTCTATGCAACCAACATCAAAAATGAGCTGGTTAAATGTAGCCGATTTTGTTACCAAAATGTAATAAATAGGTAAATAAATCAATGACCTATTGATGTTTTGGTTGTGTTTGTTGATAATGACTCATTAGTTTCATTTTATTATTTATGGAGGTTGTTATGATTCGATTATCTATTGGCGCAAGTTTATTAGCGCTGGTTTTAACTACAAACACTGCGCTGGCAGAAAGTGATCATGGCAAATTTAAAGCGCAGTCTTATGATAGTTTAGGTAAGTGCGTTGAAAAAGCGCTTGCGAAGTATGATGGCGAAATCGTGAAGTTGGAATACCATGTGGAAGATAAAAAACCAACATACGAGTTTGATATTGAAACGCCAGATGGTAAAGCTTGGGAAGTGGAATGTAATGTTAAGACCGGTGAAATTACTGAGCTTGAGGAAGAGGTGGCAGTGGATGATGAAAAATTTGCTTCAAAAGCAAAGTTCACTGAAGAGCAAGCTAGAGCAACCGCTTTGGCAGCACACCCAGGTAGAATTGTAGAAGTTGAATATGAGATTGAATCAGATGGTAAGGTTTCATATGAGATTGATATATTGCAAAAAGATAATGATGAAGTAAAAGTAGAAGTAGATGCGACGACTGGCAAAATCGTAGAAGTCAGTTATGAAAGTTACCAAATTGGTGATGAATAAGATTTAGCGCTAGCCAAATTTAATGAAAGCCCTCACAAGAGGGCTTTTTTTGCGCATCGCATATAGTCAGCTAAAGTTGGTTGTTTATATAGCGATAGTCAATAAATACTGCACAGAGCTAATACTTCAAAGTATTTCTCATGAGTATTACTTCTCGTTTCTTGTTGCTAGTTATACATTAGACACATATCACATTTAAATTAAATAAAAACTTCATCACTCTGCATTAATACTGACACAAAACTACTTTAGAGTTGCACGTATTCGAAATAGTATTAACTGAGTAAACATGCAAAGTTTAAAAGATAAGCACCGCTTTTCTAAAGAAAATCAGTTGACCATTTGGCGATTGATTGATGGGAAGGCCGGTCATGAGAGTCAAACATTAGGGCTAGTCAAGGCGTTAGCAAAACAAACGACATGTCATTACATTGATATAGAAGTCAGCAATGGGTTTGAAGCGCTTGTGAGTTATTTAACAGGTACTTGGGGTTTAGGTGCAGGTTTACCTTTGCCAGATTTAATTGTTGGTGCTGGTCATGCTACACATTTGCATCTATTGGCTGCAAAAAAAGCCTATGGCGGCAAAACAATCGTCCTCATGCAACCTACACTGCCAGTGTCATTATTTGATTTATGTTTAATTCCAGAGCATGATCAGTATCAAGGTCGCGGTGACTATATTCATACGCGAGGGGTATTAAACCCTATTCAACCAGAGGGTGAGCATCATCAAAACAAGGCGCTCATCATGATAGGAGGCCCTTCAAAACATTGCGATTGGGATACACCGAAATTGATTGCGCAAGTGTATGAACTTGTACGTCATAATCCGACAATTGAATATACATTAACGACTTCCCGTCGAACACCAAAAGCGTTTATTTCGGCAGTGAAGAGAATTCACTTTTCAAATCTAACCATCGTACCATTTGAGGAAACGGGTAAAGGTTGGGTCGCACACAAACTAGCTGAAAGTGCGTATGCATGGGTCACTGAAGATTCTGTGTCTATGGTTTATGAAGCACTTACAGCGCAAGTAGCGGTAGGCTTATTGAATATGCCTGTGAAACGAGATAGTCGTGTCATTAGAGGGATGCAGAAACTAATTTATCGAGGTTTAGTAGCACGATTTGATTTTTTTCAGTTCTATCAAAACCAATTAAAAGCCACTGTGGGTTTTGTTGAGTCTGATCGCTGTAGTCATTGGATATTACATACTTGGATGCAGGCTGCTGATACCATGAAAACGAGTCGTTCTCGTTTTCAAACACAACTCGAATTTTAGTCAATGGCTAATCGATTGTTGACGGTAGTGCAAATACTACCTGCCTTAGCCTCCGGTGGTGTGGAGCGCGGCACATTGGAAGTGGGTGCTTACTTAGCAGCAAAAGGCCATCGTTCCATTGTGATATCTGCTGGTGGGCGAATGGTCAAGCAATTGGAAGAGCAAGGCAGTGAACATATAACGTGGCCTATTGGCAAGAAATCCTTATTAACGCTAAAGCTGGTTAATCTTTTGCGTCAGTTCTTAGAAAAAGAACGCGTGGATATTCTACATGTACGATCTCGGTTCCCTGCTTGGATTGCTTATCTTGCATGGAGGGAGATGAATCCTAAAACAAGACCTGCGTTGGTTACCACAGTGCATGGACCTTATTCAGTCAGTCCCTACAGCGAAGTGATGACCAAAGGTGAGCGAGTCATCGTCATATCGGAGATGATTCGAGATTATGTGATTAAACACTATCAAGTAAATCAGGACCGATTGAGACTCATTTATCGTGGTGTAGATGACGAAGACTTTTCATATGGATATAAGCCAAAGAAGGCATGGTTGAAAAAGTGGTATCAACAATACCCGCACACTAAAGACAAAGCACTTCTGGTGTTGCCTGCACGAATAACGAAATGGAAAGGGCAAACCGATTTTATTGACTTAGTCGCTCAGCTTAAAAAGCATGATAACAACTTTCATGCCTTGATTGTTGGTGAGGTAAAAAAAGGTAAAGCAGCTTATCTGAAAAAGTTAACAAAAAAAGTAGGGCAGTTAGGCCTGACAGAATCGATAACATTTACTGGTCATCGAGATGACCTAAAAGAGATTATGGCTATATCTAAAATCGTTTACTCGCTCTCATTAGAACCAGAGGCTTTTGGTCGTACCACAATTGAAGCGTTAACTTTGGGTGTGCCTGTAATTGGGTATGCGCATGGTGGTGTTAGTGAGCAGTTGGCGGCCCTTTTGCCAGAAGGGCTTGTAGAGGTAGGCAATGTAGCAGAAGCCACTATGCTCACACTGAGTTGGCTACATCAACCACCGAAAGTAGCGAAGAATGCGTTGTTTAGTTTATCGCAAATGCTGGAAAAAACACTATCAGTCTACCAAGAGCTGGCACAAGCACGTAAAAGGGGTGCGAGTTAGTCATGTTTGTTTGTCAAGTCATTGCCAGTCATGGGAATGGTGGGTTAGAGAAACATGTTCGAGACTTAAGTGTTGGCTTATTAGCACAAGGTCATCGCGTATTGGTCATTGGCGATAATGAATTCGTGAAACAATTGCCTGAGGAAGTTGTATCAATAGGACTTGATATGCGGCGCAATCGATTTCATCCCTGGCTGTTGTTTACATTGTATCAATGTTTGCGCAGATATGATGTTGATGTGATTCATGTACAAGCCAATAAAGCAGCAAGCTTGATTGGCAGGCTAAAATGGCTTTTGAAAAAACCAGTTGTTGCAACATTGCATAATATAAAAAGTCAGTATAAGATTTTTCATCGTTTTAATCATGTGATTTGTGTCAGTGAACAATTAGCTAATCAACTGAATCATCCGGGCGCAGTGGTTATTTACAATGGTATTCGACTATCTGATTATTCATCACCGCTCCCTCTTAGTAACATACGCCAAACGTTACAATTACCTCAAAATAAGCCAGTAATTTGTGCTGTTGGCAGATTAGTAAGGGCAAAAGGTTTTGATATTTTGCTTGATGCTATAGATGGAATGGATGTCAGTCTTATTATCGTGGGCGACGGTCCTGAGCATGAAATGCTTAATAAAAGAATATTAACGATGAAGCAAAATACTACAGTGCGTTTAATTGGCTATCATGCGAACCCAACCACTATCATGCGTGAGGTAGATGGGCTGGTCATTGCATCGCGAAGAGAAGGCTTTTCATATGTATTAAACGAAGCACTGTTATGTGGTGTTAATGTGCTGTCCACAGATGTGCCAGTAGCTAATGAAGTATTACCTGCTGAGCTGATTGTGCCTGTGGAAGATTCAGTAATGTTGCGGCACCGCTTACAAACATTGTTGAATACGCCCAGCTATTGGCAAGCACTAATGCAGGGCGCACAGCAGTTTGCAAAAAATGAAATGATGCTTGAACAAATGACGAGTAAAACGGTCAGTTTATACTCTCGTCTAGTTAAAATAAGAAACGAAAATGCTAATTAATAAAAAAAATATTCTCGTAATTAAACATGGTGCGCTGGGAGACTTAATGCAGTCGCTAGGTCTGCTAATGGATATTCGCAGCCATTTCCCAAATAGTATGATTAACCTACTTACTGCGCCTGCTTATTGCAAGCTCATGCAGCAGTCCCCAATGGTTGATTATGTTATCGCTGATAACCGAGCGCCGATTTGGCGAGTAGACCAACAAATTAAACTGAAGAAAAAGTTAGTCAAGCAAAAAATAGACTTGGTCATTGATTTACAGAATAGCGATCGCTCTAGAATGTATCGTCAGTTTTGGTTTTCTAAAACAGAGTGGATTGGACGCAGCGCCAACGATGATGAACCGAAGACGGGTCTATCTGGCTTAATTGATTTATTGAATGCTGCGAATATCAAGACTCCACATGCTTATCAACCAGATTTGTCGTGGATGGTAGGTGATGTAACTGGTTTGTTACGTAAAAAAGGGATAGAGAGGGATTATATTGCCCTGATTCCAGGGTCCTCTGCCGAGCATATAGAAAAAAGATGGCCATATTATGCTGCGCTAGCAAAAGCCTTAATTGCATTGGGCGAAGAGGTCGTGACAATTCTGGGTCCAGACGAAGTGGATCTAGCAAAACAGATACCAGGACGCATTTTTAAAGATTTAGATTGGTTTGCATTAGCAGGTGTACTGAATAGTGCTAGTTATGTGATTGGTAATGATACTGGGCCTAGTCACATTGCTTCATATCTAAATCAACGTGGACTAGCTATATTCGGGCCAACCACATCAGCTGACAGAGCGGAAATTGGACGCCGAAATTTTGAGACCATACAAGTTAATCGGCTTTCAGACTTAACGGTTGAAGCAGTGTTACAGCGGATACCGAAATTTGAGAAAAGTGTTAAAACGGCTTGATATTGATGAATGATATTGCTAGCGAGTGCTAACACACTCGCTAAATAAGTCTTTTAAATGTGGTTTATTTAGAAGTTGGATAAGAAGATTAATAAACCTCTGGCACATACATTTCTTGCGGAACAGGCTGACGAATGTAGTTAGCATTGTGTACACGCGGCGGTAGTTTTACTAACGGCTTCTCAATTTCTTTATATGGTATTTGTTTGAGCAAATGGTTAATGCAATTCAGGCGTGCTTTCTTCTTGTTATCCGCTTGTACAATCCACCATGGTGCTTCGGGAATATGACTTCGTTCCAGCATAGTTTCCTTTGCTTTAGTGTAATCTTCCCATCTTCGACGTGATTCTAAATCCATTGGGCTTAACTTCCATTGCTTTAATGGGTCATAAATGCGGCCTTGGAAACGTAAATTCTGCTCATCATCAGTGATTGAAAACCAATACTTAATGAGCTGAATTCCGGAGTCAATAATCATTTTTTCAAACTCAGGAACAGTTCTAAAGAACTGTTCGTATTGATCATCAGTACAAAAACCCATGACTTTTTCTACCCCTGCACGGTTATACCAACTGCGATCAAACAACACCATTTCCCCTGCCGCAGGTAAATGTGCGACATAACGTTGAAAATACCATTGGGTACGTTCACGTTCTGTAGGGGCAGGTAATGCTGCTACTCTACAAACACGTGGATTGAGACGTTGTGTGATGCGTTTGATTGCGCCGCCCTTACCTGCTGCGTCGCGCCCTTCGAAAAGAATAACGACTTTATGTCCGCTTTCTACGACCCAATCCTGTAATTTGACTAATTCCGCCTGTAGACGAAATAATTCCTTAAAATAGGTTTTGCGAAAAGCCTTTTCCTCATCGGAAATATGGAAGTTTTCATGCGCTAGAATATGCTCAATGGTACGGTCTTCTAATTCGAGTTCTAGCTCTTCGTCATAGCTATCAATCAAATCGGTTTGCATGCTTTGCGTTGTTTCGATATCTTCCATCTCACTATATTTTCTTTACGCCACAAAGCCAAGCATAGTAAAAAAATATGACAAATTGATGAACCCGTAATACGGGCGGAGTTAGGTAGGTTCTTTTGCGATAGAGAGCACCCAACCAACACCCAGCCAAACTAGTGCTGCAACTCCATTGTTTAGAATGCTAATGCCACCAATTAAAGGCCAAAAACAGACGCTTAATACGGTAAAGCTTAAGCTCGCCACTAACCAGCAGTGTGCTTTTATTAAGTTGGCTATGGCATGATAGTAAATACTCACTATGGAAATAGAAAAAAGAATTAATCCAACTAATCCAGTCTCAGCAGCTATTTGTAGATACAGGTTATGCGGGTGAGAACACTGTAGCCCCCAAGATTTACCTAATACTGTTAGCACACCTAATTGTTCACAGAACGTTTGATATGTATGAAAGCCGCTACCAAATATAAAATTATCTTGCCAAGCAATGAAAGCAGCACGAAACACCACGCCATAATCAGAAGCAGTAAAACTGTTTAGCTTGTTAGCAATACTAAAAACTGATCTTTCGGCAGTTTCGGGAGCAATCATGAATAAACCCCAAAACAAACCAGCGATAGTTAACATGCTAAAGATAAGTTTTTTCGTGTTGATTGTCTGGTTTAATAGTAGCCCACAAGTGATAACAGCACTACCTGTAATAAAGAGTATTAAGGCCATACGTTCACCTGTTATAAACATAAACACTAGACCAATACATAACGTTAAAAGTATAAATTTCACTTGACGCTTAGCATCAGATAAGGAAGGCAATAAGATTGCTGCAAACATGCCAATAAAGATTACTCTAAGTAACATGATCCCAGGAATCGGTCTAGAGTAAGGGCCAGTCAATCTAGTGGGTGATGGTTTTAAATGACCAAACAAATCTTGTCCTGTAACGTATTGTAAGCTGGTATCAGCCATGATCAGGAATGAAATGAGGAGTAGCGATATAAGAAAGTTACGCTTACTTTTCTCGTTGTCTAGCACCCAATAGGCAATTGCTGCTGCAAACAGTGGCCACCTTATATAAGCGGCGGAATGCATCAGGCTGTCCAACTGATCAATACTTAGTGGCGTATTGACAAGTAATAAATAGAGCCAAAAGCCTATACTCAGCTTAAACCATGTGTGCTTTGCCCACTGCCAATTATTTAGATAATAGCTTCTCAATAAGTAATATAGTCCGATTAGTAGCACTGTTACATCTGCAATTGCTCTAGAAAAAAGCAGGAGTAAAGGAAGTAAATAGGGCAAATAATGCGCTGGAGACGTAAAAATGTGTTTACTGTTTGATTCAGACTGAGCAATTCGATTCATTGTCGTTATGTAATCTGCTGCTGTTGTTTTTGATAAAGCTTGGCATATGTGCTTTTGAGCAATAGCAATGATTCGTGATTACCGCTTTCAACTATCTTGCCGTGCTCCATCACGAGAATACGATCGGCATTTTCTATTGTGGATAAGCGATGTGCAATGACAATCGTAGTACGGTTTTTCATTAAGGAATCTAGTGCTACTTGCACATGCTGTTCTGATTCGGTGTCTAAGGCAGAAGTTGCTTCATCTAAGAGTAATATCGGAGCGTCTTTGAGAATTGCGCGTGCTATAGCAAGGCGCTGCCGCTGTCCGCCTGAGAGACGCACACCACGATCGCCAATGTTAGTCTCCAAACCATTTGGTAGTTGCTGAATAAATTCCCAAGCATGCGCAGCTTTCGCAGCAGAGATTACCTCCTCCCTACTGACTTGGTTCAATGCACCATAAGCAATATTACTGAAGACAGTATCATTAAATAGCACTACTTCTTGTGACACCATACTGAATTGTTGGCGTAGGTTGTTAAGTGACATGGTATTGATGTCAACACCATCTATCGTAATGATGCCTTCTTGCAACTCATAAAATCTGGGCAATAGATTCAGCAGCGTCGTTTTGCCACCGCCAGATTTGCCAACTAGGGCGACTTTCTCACCAGCGGTAATTGTTAAATTAATATTATCTAGTGCTGGATGCTTGTTCCCTTCAAAGCCTAAGCTTACATGCCTGAGTTCAATTTCACCTTTAGCTCGTGCAATTTTATGAAGTCCATTATCCTGCTGAGCAGG
>JBNLAC010000016.1:0-42344 GCA_050301935.1 Methylophilaceae bacterium
TCATGACTGTCCGCAATGCGCATATCATTATCTTTAAGCCGATTAGCGATTGATTGGGGCAACACGTTCAATAACAATTTTTCTGAGCGTGCTTGCTCTAAAGCTAGCTCTTTTAATGTACGTTCTTTTTGACTCTGAAAGTAACGCATAACCGCATACAAAATACATGTTGTTCCCATGATATTCATTAAGAAAAAGGTATCTTTAATATCTGCTGGAATTGGCAAAGAGTTCAGCATGAATTGATCATTTAAAAACCATGAGAGGCCCGCCAATAAGGCAAACAACAAAAACCATGCTGTAGATTGACTGGTTCCTAGTATCATCAATGCACCAATCGGTGACAAAATAGCCCAAATGGCGATACCACTAGATGCCTGATATCCACCAATGACCCACTGCATAAAAAAAGGCATGACTAACAGCATAATCAGCTGTGTAAAAATAAAATATTTGAATTTTTGATAGCGATAGAAAATCAGCAAGCTAGCATAAGAAATAACAATATAAATGTAAGGGAATAAAGCCATCAGCGCGTATCCTTCCCCCAAACCAGATAGCGTATATATCCAAAAAATAGATACAATACTTTCCGCAACCACCAGTATTGAGAGGATAGCTTTACTTAAAACAGAATCCGTTGGCCGGCTGATACTATTCCAAAAAGCTCTCGTCGTTGTACTGAATTCAGTTTTTGATTCAGCCATAAGCAAATAGGTACCCTTATAAAGACATCTGTATAAATTTAATTTATCCAAACTATATATGATGAAACTAAACAACGCTATGGTTGACTAAAGATTTTAATATAAATTTCGGTAATATCCTTATTGCTTTATCAGCAACTTAGGTTTATTGTCTTATATAAGAGACATCGCTCCGAGCCTTTATTTATAAGGGTCACAGCAAATGGTGTCGCTTTTTTAGCAAATAATTTAAAACCATTTTATTTATTGCGGCTTGGTAAATAGAAAACATACGAAATCACTAGAAAACCTAGAGGAGTTAGCATGAGTTTGGATACACTAAAAGCACTTGGCGTCACAATCCCATACAAAGAAAAATATGATAATTTCATTGGTGGCAAGTGGGTTGCACCAGTAAAAGGCGAATATTTTGATGTCATTTCACCAATAACTGGTAAAAACTATACGAAAGCAGCGCGTTCAAGTGCAGAAGACGTTGAACTTGCGTTGGATGCTGCACACGCAGCCGCTGAAAAATGGGGTACAACTTCTACAACTGAGCGTGCAAACATCCTATTAAAAATCGCAGATCGTATTGAACAGAATCTAGAGTTAATTGCAACAGCTGATACTGTGGATAATGGTAAGCCTATTCGCGAAACAATGAATGCAGACATTCCACTAACTGTTGATCATTTCCGTTATTTCGCGAGCGCAATTCGTGCACAAGAAGGTGGCATTAGTGAAATTGATAATGACACTGTCGCCTATCACTTCCATGAACCGCTTGGTGTAGTTGGACAAATTATTCCTTGGAACTTCCCTATTTTAATGGCTGCTTGGAAACTTGCACCAGCACTTGCAGCGGGTAATTGTGTAGTATTAAAACCTGCAGAATTTACACCAATTTCTATTATGGTCATGATAGAAACCTTCGCAGACTTACTTCCACCTGGAACCGTCAACATCGTTAACGGTTATGGACGAGAAGTCGGCGCGCCTTTAGCAAATAGCAAGCGCATTGCAAAAATCGGCTTTACGGGTTCAACTGCAACTGGTCGTGCAATTGCAGGTGCAGCTGCAAGTAACTTAATTCCAGCTACTCTTGAGTTAGGTGGTAAATCCCCAAATATCTTCTTTGCGGATATTATGGACGAAGACGATGCATTCTTTGATAAAGCCATTGAAGGTTTAGTATTATTTGCTTTCAATCAAGGCGAGGTATGTACCTGCCCATCACGTGCAATTATTCAAGAATCGATCTATGACAAGTTTATAGAGCGAGCTTTAGAACGCGTTAAAGCGATTAAACAAGGTAACCCATTAGATCCAAATACAATGTTAGGTGCGCAGGCATCACAAGACCAACTTAACAAAATCATGAATTATATTGATATTGGTAAACAAGAAGGTGCTGAAGTGCTCATTGGTGGTGAACGTAATATTCTCTCAGGAGAGTTTGCCGAAGGTTATTATGTGAAGCCAACCCTATTAAAAGGTCATAATAAAATGCGCGTTTTCCAAGAAGAAATTTTTGGTCCAGTGTTAGCTGTTACAACATTTAAAGATGAAGCGGACGCGTTAGCCATTGCCAACGATACGATTTTTGGACTAGGCGCTGGTGTTTGGAGCCGTAACGGAACGACTGCATACCGTATGGGTCGGGGTATCAAGGCTGGTCGCGTTTGGACGAACTGTTATCATGCCTATCCTGCACATGCCGCATTTGGTGGTTATAAAGAGTCTGGCATTGGTCGCGAGAATCACAAAATGATGTTAGACCATTACCAACAGACTAAGAACTTATTAGTCAGTTACAACCCTAATAAGTTAGGCTTTTTCTAATCAATAGGTTAGTAATCAGTAAAATGAAAGGGCGAATTTTCGCCCTTTTCATTTTGAATGTTTAAGGAGATAGAATGACAGCTGAACGAGTATCTGCTACCCCAGCAGCAAAAGAGCTCATACGCAAACTTACAGCTGAGCATGGTGAAATTGCATTTTTGCAGTCTGGTGGTTGCTGCGAAGGCAGTGGGCCGCTTTGTATGCCTGCAAATGAAATGCGTCCGAGTGCGATGGACGTCATTCTCGGCCAGCTTGAGGGAGCTACGTTCTACATGAGCGATAGCCACTTTTCCTTTGCAGAAAACATGCATACCATCCTTGATGCAGTGCCTGGATCAAGTGGGTCTTTTTCACTAGATTGTGGAACCGGAATGGCTTTCATCACCCGTGGACGACTCTACACTGATGAAGAATTAACGGAATTAGAAAAAAATCCAGTCAAACGCTGCGGTTATTAAGCAAGTTAATGTAAAATACACGCGGCGGGTCTCCTCGCATTGTAAAGTAGCCAACCTGGTCAGATGCGGAAGCAAGCAGCCACAACTATTGAGCAAGTGCCGAGGGTAAGGCTCGCCACTCTATCTTTATGCAACTGTATGCAATTATCAGCTAAAATAGCGCTATGTCTCACCAAGTTCTAGCTCGCAAATGGCGCCCAAAATCTTTTGAAAGTCTAGTCGGACAACCGCATGTTGTACGCGCACTCAGCAATGCACTTGACCAACAGAGAATTCATCATGCTTATCTATTTACTGGCACTCGTGGTGTTGGCAAAACAACATTAGCACGCATCATCGCAAAGTCATTAAACTGCGAGACAGGTATTACAGCAAAACCATGTGGTCAATGCGCTGCGTGTATTGAAATTGATAAAGGTCGTTTTGTCGATTTGTTGGAAGTCGATGCCGCAAGTAATACCCAAGTTGATGCTATGCGTGAACTGCTTGAAAACGCGCAATATGCGCCTACATCAGGCAGATTTAAGGTGTACATTATTGATGAAGTACACATGCTGTCTAAAAGTGCTTTCAATGCCATGCTTAAAACGCTGGAAGAGCCGCCTGAGCACGTTAAATTTATTTTGGCGACCACAGATCCTCAAAAAGTGCCTGTAACTGTTCTATCTCGCTGTTTACAATTTAACTTACGCCAAATTGCTAGCACAACAATTGTTGAACACTTGGAATTTATCTTATCAGAAGAAAATATTCCATATGAAAAACCAGGTGTACAGTTAATTGCTAAAGCCGCAAACGGCAGTATGCGAGATGCCCTATCGCTAACTGATCAGGCAATCGCTTATGGTAATCAAGCAGTTCATGAAACTGATGTACGCAGTATGCTAGGTGCTATTGATCAAAGCTATCTGTTTGATATTATTCACGCATTGATTAATGATGATGGTCCAGCTTTGATTGAAAAAGCCAAAGAAATGGAAACTAGGAGCATTTCTTTCGAAGCAGCACTAAATGATTTGGCTAAATTATTCCACCAAATTGCTATTGCACAAGCAGTGCCAGAAAGCATTAGTCATGATTTACCTGAACGCGATGAACTTTTAATACTTGCTGAAAAAATATCTGTAGAAAAATGTCAGCTTTATTACCAAATTGTATTATTGGGCGGGAGAGACATCAGCCTAGCGCCAGACGACTATGCAGGATTTACGATGAGCTTGCTTAGGATGTTAGCGTTCACACCATCAGATACAACTTCGACTCAAAAAAAAAATAGTGTAGCGCCACAAACAGAACAACGTAAATCATTATCCGAGTCATTGCAACAAGCTAGATCCAACGTACGGGATAGCGAAATAACTGTAGATAACCCTATCTCAAAAGAAAAAGTCGAGGTAGATAGATCAGGCGAGCAGCAAAGCTCAAATGACTTACAAGTTAAAAAAACCGCACTTAATCATGCTAACCAGCATACCTTTGACGGTAACTGGCGCTACTTAATTGAAAAACATTTAAATTTAGGTATTGCTCGTGCACTCGCTCAGCACTGCGAGATGCTATCTTATGATGAAAATAGCATATCGCTGAGAGTAGCAGAAAAGCAAAAACATTTAGTTAGTCCTACCTATCAAGAAAAACTGACAAGCGCAATTAGTAATCACTTTGGTAAGAAGATAAAGCTAAAAATTACAATTGATAGTGAGGCAAATACACCTGCTAAGCAACATGCAGAAGAAAAAGCAGTATTACAATCGTCGGCTGAAGATGCCATTATGAATGATGCATTTGTCAAAGCACTCATACAAGATTTTGACGCGAAAATTATTCCAAATAGTATTAAACCTACAACATAAAAGGAGAACGATATGAAAGGCGGCATGGGAAACATGATGAAGCAAGCACAAATGATGCAAGCTAACATGCAGAAAGCACAAGCAGAACTTGCGAATATCGAAGTAGAAGGTCAAGCTAGCAGCGGCTTGGTAAAAGTCACAATGACTTGCCGTAATGAAGTGAGGCGTGTAGAAATTGATGACAGTGTTATGGATGATAAAGAAACACTGGAAGATTTATTAGTAATCGCTTTAAAAGATGCCAATCAAAAAGCGGAAGAGACAACAAACGCTCGCATGAGTAGTCTTATGCCTGCAGGTATGAAACTACCCTTCTAAGCACAAACAATCTGTGAAAAATCCACCTGCTTTAGAACACCTGATTGAATCGCTAAGATGTCTACCGGGGGTTGGCCCAAAGTCAGCATTACGCATGGCTTATTATTTGTTACAGCGAGATAGAAAAGGCGCTGGTGGTTTGGCAAATGCATTGAGCACCGCCTTACAGACAGTGGGGCATTGCCAGCTTTGCAATAATTTCAGTGAACAACCGACCTGCTCCTTATGCGCTTCTGAAAAGCGTGATGTATCAACCTTATGCGTCGTAGAGATGCCCACTGATGTCATGATGCTGGAACAAACGCAATCTTATAATGGACTTTATTTTGTCCTAATGGGACGACTATCACCATTAGATGGCGTGGGTCCAAAAGAAATTAACTTAGACAAACTGATTAAACGTGCTCAAAATGGCACCGTTAAAGAAGTTGTACTAGCAACAAACTACACTGTTGAAGGCGAAGCAACAGCGCACTATATTATAGAGCTACTTAAAGCACGCGATATTAAAGTCAGTAGAATTGCACGTGGCCTGCCAATGGGTGGTGAAATTGAGTATGTAGACAGCGGCACGTTGGCTCAAGCTATAGTTGAACGTAAGCGTATTAATTAATACAGACAAGTACCGGTTTGCTAGTCAGATTATTGTAAAAATATCGGTAGGCGTTGAAATATATGCATCAGCACCCCATGTGTGAGGCTCATCATGTTGACCAATATAGCCATACATTGCAACAATAGTTTTCATCCCAGCTGCTCGCCCCGCCTCAATATCCCGCGCAGCATCACCCACATAGATGCAACCTTCAGGATTGACTTTTCCGCGCTCACAGGCCAGTAGTAGCGTATCTGGTGAAGGTTTCGGCTTGGCTGCATCATCACCACTAACAACACACATAGCACTTCGGTTAAGACCTAAATATTCCACGAGAGGTGTCGTAAAGCGTCCAGGTTTATTCGTTACAATCCCCCAATTCATCCCGCGACTAGTAATCGAATCCAATGCTTGCTGCATGCCATCAAACAAAACAGGGCTTCTAGTTAATACACTTTCATAGTAATGCAAGTACTCATCTCGCATTTGAATAAAGTTAGTATCATCAGGCGTAATCCCAAAGCCTAACTCTAGAAGGCCACGTGAGCCATGTGATGCAAATGGGCGAATAGCTGACTCTGACAAGACAGATTTACCATGTTTTTGCAATTGCAAGTTAAGCGCATAACCCAAGTCTGGAGCAGTATCGACAAGGGTGCCATCAAGGTCAAATAGTATTGTTGTAGTCATCGTGCATCATATCTTAATCATGTGAACAAGATAGTTGACTGAAAAATCCTCACTCAGTTTATACTGTTGGGTAATTGGGTTATAACTCATACCAGCCTGTTGTTGCAAAGATAAGCCTGATTGCCTACCCCAAGCCGCTAGCTCATGTGGCTTGATAAATTTGGCATATTCATGTGTACCTTTTGGCAGTATATTTAAAATATACTCAGCACCTAATACTGCAAATGCATAAGCTTTCGGATTACGATTAATTGTAGAAAAAAATACGTGCCCATCGGGCTTAACAAGTTTTGCGCAAGCGTTAACAATACTGGCTGGATCTGGCACATGTTCCAGCATTTCCATGCAGGTGACGATATCGTATGTGGCTGGCTCAAGCTCTGCAAGCGCTTCAACAGCTATATGCCGATAATCTACTTCCAACCCAGTTTCTAAACTATGCAACTGCGCTACTTTTAGCGCTTTTTCACCCAAATCAATGCCAACTACATCAGCTCCTTTTTCTGCCATAGATTCTGACAGAATACCGCCACCACAGCCCACGTCGAGAACACGCTTACCTTCCAATAGCACAGCATTATTAATAAAGTTTAAACGTAATGGATTGATCTCATGTAACGGTTTGAATTCACTATCTTTATCCCACCACTTATGTGCTAACTCACCAAATTTATTTAGCTCAGCAACATCCACATTTTTTGCCATTGTATTGTTCATCTTCTGTTATACATTCAATTATTTAAATCGATTTACCCTAGGTTGCCACTTTATGAAAATCTCTTCTAATTCACGCGGCTCTACACCACTAAACACGCCTACACTGTCTAATGGTTTATGGTAGCGCAACACACCTTCGACCCAAACATGACTTACTTGTTCGCGTCCTGCTACATAAACTAAATGCGAAATTGGGTCAAAGCATGGGTGCATGTTAATATCTGAAAAAGCAACCGCCGTTAAATCGGCTGACTTCCCAACTTCTATTGATCCGATTTTATCATCCAATCCAAGTGCCCTTGCACCATTGATTGTTGCCATTTCTAAGGCTTTATAAGCAGGCAAAGTGGTGGCGTCCTTGCTGACACCTTTCGCTAATAATGCAGCGAGCCTTATTTCGGAAAAAATATCCAAGCGATTGTTACTCGCGGCGCCATCGGTACCTAAACCAATATTGATGTCATGCTGTAAATATCGACTTATTGGTGCAATGCCGCTAGCCAACTTTAAGTTAGAGGTCGGGCAATGAGCAATACTACAACCATACTCTGCCAACATTTGCATTTCAACATCATTCATATGAACGCCATGTGCAAACGTAACATTAGGCCCTAATAGGTCCATATTTGCTAACCGGGATAACGGGCGCAGACCAAACTGTTTTTCACTTTCTGCAATTTCTGCTTCTGTTTCATGCAAATGTGTATGCATGGTGATATTAACTTGATTTGCAAGCGTAGCAACACGGATAAAAGTATCATCAGAAACCGTATAAGGTGCATGCGGGGCAAAGCTAAAACTAATTAGCGAATGATTTCTCGCAGAATCCCGCGCATCCAATCCTTTTTTAATATAATCATTTGCATCGTTTGCATATTGCGTAGGGAATTCAATCACAACCAAACCAACATTTGCCCGCATTCCCATTCTAGTACTCGCATTTGCAATTTGATCAGGATAAAAATACATATCATTGAAAGTCGTAACCCCACCACTTAACATTTCAGCTGCAGCTAATACTGTTCCATCATAGACAAACTCAGGGCTCACGAGTTGAGCTTCAGCCGGCCAAATATGATTCTGTAACCAGTCGCTTAAGCAAGCCTCATCTGCAAGACCTCGCATTAAACTCATTGCAGCATGTGTATGCAAATTAATAAGGCCAGGCATCAAGATGTGTTCAGATAAAGTAGTCGTTTCAACAGCTTGATATTTTTTTGTTGCTTCTTTAATTGGGCAAATATCAATAATGTTACCTGCCGATATCACAACGGCCTGATGTTCAAGTAAAATTTGGCTTGGAACAGATGGAAAAAGCCATCGCGCTTCTATGATTGAGTTAACTTGTTGTTTCATCATCCAACTTAATAAAAAGATAAGTGAAATTTCACGGTTATCATACCACTATCGATATTCTTTAAGCTTGTAGCTACTAAAATACGAACCAATTATTAACCAGCAACAAAAAGCCCTGCAAATGCAGGGCTTATTTGTTTACTCGAAATGGGCTAGTTATTCACAACCAACTTCTTGTTTTGCTTCCGCTTGAATCTCAACACGGCGATTTGGTGCTAAGCATTCAATAAGTGCTTTTCTGTTTTTGATACCTTTACATTCAACCACAGGCACTGACTCGCCACGACCTGTTGTTACAATTTTAGAAGCATCAACACCTTTAGCGCTTAAGTACTCACCAACTTGTTTAGCACGTTGCTCAGAAAGTTTTTGGTTATATTCATATGAACCTAAGCGATCTGTGTGGCCTGTAACCACTACTAAACTAATTTTAGGATTAGCGTTAATTTTTTCGGCAGCGGCATCAAGTGCTTGCTTACCGTTGTCTGAAATTTTTGCTTTATCGAAACCAAATAATTTTTCTGCTTCTACAGTAATGACATCCATTTTTGGTTCACATTTTGGCGCAGGAGCAGGTGCTGGCTCAGGAGCTGGTTCAGCTACAGGAATTGGTGCTGGCTCTGGTGCTGCTTCTGCAACAACTGGTGCAGGAGCACCAAACCGAACGAAACCACCAAGACTCAAAATGTTATTACCAATTGTTTCGGTACTTGACCCTGTATACACGCCGTTAGAAACGTCAGCGACTTTAGCTCGACTAATTTGATGTCTTAAGTCTGCTTGGAAGCCAAAGGTATCGTTGATTAAATATTGCGCACCAAGACCAACGCTAGCTAACCATGATGTTTTGTCTTCATCCACATTGACACCTGGCACTGTATAGTCAAGATCATTTTTAGTAACACCTAAACCTGCAAGCAAGAATGGGCGGAATTTGTCGCGGCTAAACATATAAAGCGCATCTAACTCCAGTGCAGTACTTTTGTACTCACCATTTGAGCCTGCAATGTTTAAATCCTCGTCTGTTTCAGTATAACCAAAGCGACCTTGCAAATCCCAACTTTGGCTTAACTCTTTACCAATCGTGATATATGGTCCGACACCGTTACTGGCTTCTAAATCATTGTCCGTATCCATTGCCGCAATACCAGCGCCTCCATACCATGCGCCACGGTACATATCTTCTGCTGATGCAGAAACTGCTGTTAAACTAAGTGTTGCTGCTACAGCAAGACCCACTAATTTTTTATTCATTTAAAAACTCCTCAGTTAACTGCAAAACAGTCATTATTTAATCAAACATCTTCCTATGAACTATACTTAATCTAAGCTAAATTTGCAAACTAGCAACGGGAGATTGGCTCCCAAAGCCATTATCGCTGTTGTACTTTAACAACATAGCATTCGCCGCTTCAACTTTTTTCTGGGACAAGCCTAAAGTGCGGTTGTCCAAATCACACACGCCGCCACGCATACCGATAAAATCTGGACCTATCGAGACCAGTGCAGATAAATGCTGCAAACTCACAGAACCTGACAACCCACTCATTAAATTGTGCTGCTTACATATTGCTGTAAAATTTTCGAGTATATGTTTTGGTTGAAGGTCAACGATGGATTGCTTTTTTTGCTGGGTATCAAGCATAGCTCCGCGAAACCCACATGCCTGCAACTTTGGTAACAAAGGAAAATCAATCTTTTTATCCGCAAAAAATACTGCAACCAGCCTGGTACCATGTGAAGTTAGTTGTTTCATTTCTATAAAAAACTCTTGATTCAATAACAAATCACTCACAGCTATTTTTACAAAATGCACACCCATGCCAGCATACAGCTTAATATCACTTACAAGCGCATCAATACTACTGTGATTCTCACCCACTGTAGCGCTTGTTAAAACATGATTTCCTAATACTGCCATAACTCTCTCGACTTCTTCAGCAGCTAGCGCACCCAAAGCACCTACTGCAGGATCTTTCAAATCAATGATACTAGCGCCAGCATACATGGCATGAAGGGATTCCTCTACATTTTTTACACTTATTAACAATCGCGTCATACTGCTTTATTCTCATAATAATGATTAATTTTTTCAGTTAGCCAAGACCAAGCCTCGAGCTCTTTCTCACCTGCTGTTTTATCAATTGCAATTTGTAAATATTTCAACTCTGATTGAATTTTTTTACGTGGTAGCATATGCAAACGACTGGTGAGAACTGCAAGCTCAATCACAGCAGCCTGTGCACGATTGAAACCACTAAAGTCCCTATGATGCTGTTTTTTTACTTGCGCCATGACAAGCTGTGGTCGTTCATCATCCTCCCTAACCTCACTTAACGTAAGCTCCACATGCATCAAACAATCTCGCAACCTAAACCCTTTAATGCTATCAGTTGGTTCAAGCTGCCACGGCTGCTTACCTGTTAAGGCACCAGCAAACACTCTGACATCATCAGTCACATTCATTGTTGCAACTTGCGTTGTCATAATGTTATTCAATGTTTTTGATGGTTTGAATGGAGAGATAATAATCTGTTCGCCTTCGTATCTAACGCCGAAAGGCGTTACATGTGGAATACTTTTATCATCCGAACTGATAATAACGGTTTCAAATATCATTGTTTTTTATCTTTTTCTCTGCTATCGAGGCCTGTCGATGCGCTTTTTTACTCTGCTTTTCAGTGGCTATGTCGATACCCCAGCTTAACTCCTCATCTTGGACATACCGCTTGCCCAACTGCCAAGCAATTTGCGCTCTACCCAACTCCACCCCAAGATAGAATGCATGAGACGCATCTTCTTCAACACCTAGTTTCGGATAAAAAGAGAATGGGTCAACATCCAGTTGATGTCCATCTCGATTAAACACATGAACACCATCTTTACTCACCATTATTCGAAAGCTTGGATCTTTAATCTGACCTGCCAGCTCCAATATTTCGCCTTTACTATATGGAAAAGGCTTTCTATCATGCAATCCAAGTAAACGATTTCCATATCCACGAGGCAAGCGATTATCTTGTTTTGCTCTGTACATGATTCTGCGCGCGCTATCAGCCTCTGCAATCGCATTGATCGCATGTGGACTGACAGAAGTTGCTAGCACTGCATTGATATTCATCTCACTGATTAAACCAAATAATATTGCATTAATACCCGTTGTATCTGCATCAGTTAATTCCGTTAAATTTCCAACTCCCATCATAATTGGTATCGTTGGGTATTTTTTACGTAACTTATGGTATCTAACGATTGATTCAGTGAGTCCAAAATGAATCGGATCCAAAATGGCATCAGCTAAAAATGGTTTGTTGTGTTTAAGGCAGTGCTCTATGCTTCTATACAAAGAAGCCATATTACCTGGCTTGGATGGTATCAATACTGGAGTGGAAGCCACTTCATCTGCTATCCATAAGTTCTTTTCTGTTAGACTGAGTAAATAGTCCGCGCCCGCTTTCCCAGCAGATAACAACTCCTCAGACTGAATGGAGTCTACGCTGACATCAAACCCATTTGCCTTAAGCATTTTTATAGCATCAGGCAAGTGTAAAAAAGGCTTGTTAGGTAGACAACCCAAATCGATAACATTAGCACCTTGCTTTTGGAACAACTTTGCCCTAGCGAGAATAGCATCTAGGCTTAAATCTGGTGCATCCACAATCTCAGCAAATATTTTGACATTATGCTGACTTAAATCCGGTTCAATTCCTTGCTGACCAAAATACTGTGGCAAATCTTTTAAATCCTCAGGTCCACGCTCTACTGGAATACCATATTGCCTATGTAGCATACTCAAATCGCCTTGGCACAGGCCTGGCAGTATCATTTTTTTTGCATCACCTATGTTTTTTAGGCGTTTGGCGATAAGATTAGGCGTCATCAACGCAGCTACAGAAACACCAATTTGTTCAACGCGGTATTTGAATAATGGCTCTTGTGAGTTGGACTGAATATTTTGCAATACTTTATGCAAACTATTCTCCGCCAACTTACCCGTTACAAACACAATATTTTCTGTATCCATAGGAATTCAGCGCTATATATCTAATCTGCTTTGAACTGCTTTTTGTAGGGCGTCTATACTAGCAACAACTTCAGTTGCCTCAAACTGTTTGAGTTTTTGTACATTATCTAAATCAATTGCTCGTGGATAAACTTTTACAATATTATCTTTTGGCGCCTCAGACTCTAACTCTGGCGCCGTATCACAAGCAAAAACAATGCTCGTAACTCTTGTCTTTCCAGCTTGTGCATACAGATTCGTCACTAAACTATCAGAGAAACCATAAGCCATTTTTGCAATTGTGTTCGAGGTTGCAGGCGCAATGACTAAGGTGTGATATTTGCCTTCGTAAAAAAACTCCACTGGAACACTACTTGCTGTTTTATCCTGAAATACCCGATGCCCCATCGTATCTAACTGCTCTTGAAAGCCATATTGCTTGATAATTTCTGCTGCCGCTTTGCTTAAAAAGATGTCAGCATCTTTTAGCGTGCTTAAAATTTGTAAGGTCTCACGCAAATAATGTCCTGAACCTGTAATTGCCCATGCCAAACGTTTCTGCATCTTAAATTTAGTTAACTTTCTTTTTACTGTTAATTTTCTTGAGATTTCATAAGTTTAGCGCATCTAACCAAGCAACTGAAATTAATTCAGCCTATTCTTCATCAATAATTGACCCGATGGTGTAATTGACATATGTACTTGTTAATATATGATTAGGTGATTCAAGAACTCAAGAGAAAAGCATTGAAAAGTCATCACAAAATTGGGCTAGTTGGTACTGGCTTCATAGCAACAGGTTTTGCGCACTTAGTCTCAAACGTTAAAGACATCACCATTTCAAAGATATTAACGCGTAGACCAATTGATTCAATACCTGATTTACCAAAAGAAAAACTAACTAATTCAGTGAATGAACTAATTGATAATTGTGATATTGTGTTTGAGTGCTCAGGTGATGCTGCTTACGCAACAGAGGTAATTCTGGAAGCGACGAACGCTAATAAAAAGGTTGTTACAGTTAATTCAGAGTTTCATGTCACTACTGGATCCTACTTTGCTCAACGCGGTGACTATGTCACTGAAGCTGACGGTGACCAACCTGGGTGTCTAGCAAGACTCAAGCTCGAAATGGAGGGTATGGGTTTTGAGCCGCAAGCATATATCAATCTTAAGGGGTTTTTAAACCCAGATCCTACAGAAGAGGAAATGGACTATTGGTCTAAGAAGCAACAGTTGGCTTTAGACCAAGTTGTATCATTTACGGATGGAACTAAACTACAAATAGAACAAGCATTTGTAGCAAATGGACTAGGTGCAGGTATAGCGCAAGATGGCATGATAGGTGCAACAATTGAGCATTTGCATGATCTTGATTATTTGGTTGATGCAGCTGACAAGCTAGGCATGCCAGTAAGCGAATATGTACTATGTAAAGGCTCTCCCCCTGGCGTCATCATAGTAGCCAAGAATAAAGAAGCCGATTGGCGACCAGGTTATTTACCATTTTCTAGAATGTTAACTACTGGAGGCAAAGGGTATGTAATTTTACGGCCCTTCCATTTGTGCCATTTAGAACCTATTAATACGATAAGAAAAGTGATCCAAGGCGATCCAATTTTATTAAACAATTCAACAAACCCAAGAATTACAGTTGGTGCAGTTGCTAAAAAACCGCTTAAAGCTGGTGACACTATCAAAAAAGGCGCTGGCGGTTTTGACGTGAGGGGTTATGCTGTCCAGCTTGCCGAGCACAGAGATGCAGTACCTGTTTGCTTATTAAAGTCGACAAGAATTATCAAAGATATTGAACCAGGCGAAATCGTGCGGTTTGATCATGTAGAGCTTGCTGAGACAAAAGCATTAGAAATATATAAACAAATTGCAGCAAAGTAAGTTAATCAGCTTATCTAAAAATTAAAAAAGCCGCTATACGCGGCTTTTAGTCTATTTAAGGATACTTTTTAATCAAAAGGATGTTCAATAACAATTGTCTCATCTCGCTCAGGCCCCGTTGATACAATTGCAATTGGCACACCACAAACTGCCTCCAAACGTTTCAAATAGTTTTGTGCATTTTTAGGTAGTGCATCCCACGTTTTTACACCAAAAGTACTCTCTGTCCAGCCTGGTACTGTTTCATAAATGGGCTTACAACCTGCAACATCATCAGCACCAACAGGTAGCAGGTCAATTTTTTTACCATCCAACTCATAACCAACACAGATATTAATGCTTTCAATTCCATCCATGACATCTAGCTTAGTAATACATAAGCCTGTTAGTCCATTAATCATCGCAGAACGTCGCAAAGCAGATGCATCGAACCAACCACAGCGTCGCTTACGTTTGGTCACTGTGCCGAACTCTTGACCTTTCACTGACATTTGCGTGCCAGGTGCACCATCTGTTTCAATATCTAGCTCACTTGGAAACGGACCTCCACCAACTCGCGTGGTATAAGCCTTTGTAATGCCCAACACATAATGCAGCATGTTTGCACCGACGCCAGTTCCCGCTGATGCTTGACCAGCAATACAATTGCTGGAGGTGACATACGGATATGTACCATGATCAATATCTAACAATGTCCCTTGTGCGCCCTCAAATAATAGTCGATCACCTCTGTGATAAGCACTGTAAAGTTCAGCAGAAATATCCGCAATCATAGGTTTTAATGCTTGCGCATGCTGCATACTTTGATCAAGTTGTTGCTTAAAATCAACAGGACTTGCACCGAGATAATTCGTAAGTACATAGTTATGGTAATCCATCACCTCAGCTAATTTTTCTGCAAATCGTTCAGGGTAAAACAAGTCATATACTCGCAATGCACGACGCGCTACTTTATCTTCGTAAGTAGGGCCAATCCCTTTTCCGGTCGTGCCTATTTTCTTTTCTTCACTACGTTTTGCTTCACGAGCAATGTCAACTGCAACATGGTAATTAAGAATCAATGGGCAGCCAGGGCTCACTTTTAAGCGACTTTTTACTTCAAGCCCATCTTTTTCTAGCGTCTCTATTTCTTTTAATAAGTGGCCAGCATCTAGCACTACACCATTGCCGATATAACAATTCACGCCAGCTCTCACAATACCTGAGGGTACAAGGTTTAGCTTATAAACCCGCTGTTGATCTCCTTGACCAACTACCAGTGTATGCCCTGCATTATGTCCACCCTGAAAACGCACGACTCCTTGCGCCTGATCAGTTAGCCAATCGACAATTTTTCCTTTACCTTCATCACCCCACTGAGTACCAACGACAACAACATTTTTTCCGGAATTTTTTACCATATTTTTTATATTACTTAATAATTAGTTGTTTAGCGGCGAGACTATCCATTCGCCACCCTGATGCTTTAATTCACGATCACAATTCAGCTCATCCATACTGGTTTGATCATTTGGTAACGCTTGAACAACGATCTGTCCATCATTACGCAGTAATTCAATTTTTTCTTGCAGACTTGGGTCATCACTGATAGGCGCCAATATGCCACAAGCACTGTCATTGCATTTAAGTGCACTAACAATACCACGTAAATCTAAACTAAACCCTGTTGCAGGACGTGATCGGCCAAAGGCTATACCAACTTCATCATAACGGCCACCCAAGGCCAGCGGGCCAGAATAATTTTGTGCATAGGCAGAAAAAATAAGTCCGCTATGATAATGATAGCCACGCAACTCGCTAAGATCGAAGCCAATGTCTAAATCCAAATCAAGCAATTGATTGGAAACATAGGTAAGGTCTTGCAGTGCTTTAGATATTTTCGGCAACGAAGGCAGAACAGCCTTTGCTCTTGTCAAAATTTTTCTATTGCCATTTAAATCTACTAGCTGTATCAACGCTTGCCTTATTATTTGGTCAATACTTTTTGTCAGTGTTTGTAATAATGGCTTATCTTTACTGAGCAAAGCGGCTTGTAGTTCATCTTCAAGACTTCTGTCTATATGCGCTGCTTCAATAAGACTTTCAAAGATACCCGCATGACTAAAATCAACATGCAAATGATCTAAACCAATCAGCTTGAGTGATTTAACCATTAAGCGTTGTATTTCAATGTCACTTTCAACACCTGCATGCCCAAATAGTTCTGCACCTACTTGCAAAGGCTCTCTTGTACGTGCTAGCCCACTGGGTTGTGTACGCAGCACTGTACCTGCATAACACAATCTTGAAACCCCAGCATGGTTGAGCATATGCGCATCTATGCGTGCAGCTTGTGGTGTCGTATCAGCACGGATGCCCATCATGCGTCCGGTGAGTTGATCAACCACTTTAAAAGTTGCTGTATCCAATTTACTACCAGTACCAGTAATTAGAGACTCAATGTACTCTAGTGTGGGCGGAATTACATATTGATAACCGTGTACTTTAAACAAGTCCAACAACTGTCGGCGTAAAGACTCAATGCGCTCTGCCTCAATAGGCATAACATCTTCAATAAACTCTGGGAGTAACCAATTTCGCATGCGGGTATTATACTTGTAAACAGCTTAAACTGCTCATAACATAAAGATATCGTACTAGTGATTTATAAACAGTAGTAACAAACCGCCCGCAATAGAAACCAGACCTACGAAACGCAATTGGCCATCTTTTAATAAAATCATTCTTTTAAAAGTTTCACGCCATGCCTGTGGTGCTATTAAAGGCAAGAGCCCTTCGAAAACAAGCATCAAACCTAGTGCTGCTAATAACGTAGAGTCCATTATTGTTACTTTTTACTGCCATCAGATGAGCGCAGATACCTGAAGAAATCTGAGTTAGGGTCTAATACCATCACATCAGATTTACTGTTCAAACTATTCTTATAAGCTTCAGTACTTCTATAAAAAGCATAAAATTCTGGGCTTTTACCATATGCTTTTGCATAAATTTCAGTGGCAATAGCATCGCCATCACCTTTTGTTTTTTGTGCATCACGAAATGCTTCTGCAATGATGACTTCTTTTTGCTTATCCGCATCTGCTCTAATTTTTTCAGAAGCGGCAGCGCCTTCAGATCTGAGCTGATTAGCAATTCTTTTACGTTCAGAAATCATGCGATCGAAAACGGACTTGCTAATTTCTTCTGAGTAATCAACACGCTTTAGTCGAACGTCAACGATCTTAACACCAATCTGGCTCGCTTCTTTATCAGCTTTTTCACGAAGATTATCCATAATTGCAGTTCTTTCACCCGCAATAACATCGCGGACTGTGCGTACACCAAACTCAGCTCTCAATCCAGCATTGATTACTTTTGCAAGGCGGTCTTCTGCAGCTGCTTCGCCGCCTTCTTTGATAGAGACATAGTATTTAGCAGGATCGATGATGCGCCATTTGACAAAAGAATCTACCAACATGTATTTATTTTCACTGGTAATAAATTTTGCAGGTGCTTCACCATCAAGCGTTACAATTCTTTTATCAAAATATTTAACATTTTCAATAAAAGGAAATTTGAAATAAAGTCCAGGTTCTTTTTTGGTATCAACAATTTGACCTAGCCGAAAAACCAAGCCATATTCACGCTGATCCACAATAAATGCTGACATGCTGATCAACACCAATAAAATCAAACCACTTACAATGATTAATCCAATATTTTTTTTCATTTTAGTTACCTTCTCTTTCGCGGCTTCTTTGTAGCGAGCGGCTATCAGAAGTTGACTGCACTATACTGTCACTTGCCTCACTCACTGATGACTGTGAGGTATTTCTACTTGATGATGGGCTGCTGAGCTGCATGAGCTTATCTAAAGGCAAATACAACAAACTATTACTGCCCTCTTTTTGATCAACAACAACTTTACTTACGTCAGACAAAATTTGTTCTTGTGCCTCTATGAATAAACGTTGACGTGTCACTTCAGGTGCTTTTACATATTCTGCATAGATTTTCTCAAAACGATCAGCATTACCACTAGCCTCGTTTTGTACCTTGAGCTTATAGCCCTCAGCTTCAGCTAATAAGCGAGATGCATTACCACGCGCCTTAGGTATGACAGCATTCGCATAAGCCTGCCCTTCATTAATTTGTCGCTGATAATCCTGATTTGCACGGTTTACATCTTCAAAGGCTTCTTGCACAGGTTCAGGCGGCAAAGCTGACTGTAAGGAAACACTAGTAATATTCACACCTGTTCCATAAGAGTCTAATAAGGCCTGCATTTGTTCTGACGTATCTTGCAACCCTTTTTGCAACAAATCATCCAACTTATTCTTCCCAACAACTTCGCGAATAGCAGTTTCTGCTGCCGACATCACTGAATCATCTGTAGAACGATTGTTAAATAGATAGTCCTTCGCATTCTTAAGATTGTATTGCACTGCAAACTGCAAATCGATAATGTTTTCATCTTCAGTCAGCATTAAAGCCTCTTCAGGTACTTTTTGCTTGACCCCGTTGAGCCCTGTTCTGTATCCCACCTCTAATTTTCGCACTTGCTCCATATTCACGACAGTTACAGACTCAATCGGATAAGGCCAGTGCCACCTGGGTCCTGGCTCAACAGTTGGCTCCACATAAGCGCCGAACCGTTGTTTTACGCCTAGAGAACCCTGATCAACAATATAAAAGCCTGTCGCAAGCCAGATCACAATGATCAGCAATATTATTGGGATAATAGGCAAATTAATCGGTGCACTACTGTTCGCTGGAGGTTCCGCACCATTTCCGGTACCTTTTTTCCCAAAAAGGTTATTAATTTTTTTGTTCAAATCCCGAAATACTTCGTCTAAGTCAGGTGGACCCTCATTATTTCGCTGTGCCCATGCGGGTAATTTCATGTTTTTTGCTCCACAATCTCTATGTTAAATAATCACTATATAATTTATGCGTAAGCGCTTTTTTTCTGTACTTAATTTTTTAAGGTATGCGTGATGTTCTTGCAATGCAAGGCGAATATACTCAATCCCATCGCCCGTTTTAGCAGAAGCTCTAATGCGTATAATTCTACCATGCTCATCACGATCATAACCTGCATCGCATGCCATCCGATCAATCTGATTTAATATTAAAATCTGTGGCACTTGATCGGCACCAATGTCCTTTAACACCTTATTTACTTGCGATATCTGAGCATCACGATTTGTACTGGCCATATCAACCACATGTAAAAGCAAATCAGCCTGCACAGCCTCTTCAAGTGTAGCGCCAAACGCTTCTATTAAGGTTGTTGGGAGATGCTTAATAAAACCAACCGTATCAGATAACACGACGGGTACAGAGCCATAGCCTTCAAGCGCTGGCAAATGCATTTTGCGTGAAGTCGTGTCTAAGGTCGCAAACAACTGGTCCGCAGCATAGATATCAGCTCGTGTTAAACGATTAAATAAGGTAGATTTTCCAGCATTGGTATAGCCCACTAATGAAACCGCCATTAAGTTAGAGCGCTTTCTAGCTCTTCTTTGCATTCCACGCTGTGATTTGAGCTTTTTTAGCTTTTCTCGGAGTTGTTTGATACGCACACGGAGCATGCGCCTGTCTAGCTCCAACTGTGTTTCACCTGGGCCACCACGAACACCAATACCACCTTTTTGTCTCTCCAAGTGGCTCCAACCCTTAACAAGTCTAGTAGACAAGTGTTCTAGTTGCGCTAACTCTACTTGTAATTTACCCTCATGACTTTGTGCACGCTGTGCAAAAATGTCGAGAATAAGTCCTGTCCTGTCGATAACTCGTGCCTCTAAAAAGCGCTCAAGGTTACGCTGTTGAGATGGACTAAGGTCATGATTGAACGCTACCAGTTTAGTCTCGCTAGCTTGCAGCATCTGCTTGAGATCTTCCGCTTTGCCTGAACCCAAAAACAGCTTAGCGTCAGGCACACTTCTTTTCGCTTCTAACGTACCTGTTATTTTCAGGCCTGCGGTGGAAACCAGCTGTCGAAGCTCGTATAAGCTCTCTTCATAGTCTGGCTCATTAAAGTCTATGCTGACAAGGACAACAGCGTCTGTTATCTCTGGTCTATCAAGCATATCGTTTGCGTCTATTCAAATTAAGACTCTTCCTGATCTGGCATTGACATTGCAACTGCTCGCGCAGGCACAATGGTAGAAATGGCATGTTTGTAAACCATTTGCGTAACGGTATTTTTAAGTAATATAACGTACTGGTCAAAGGAATCCACTTGTCCTTGTAACTTGATTCCATTAACTAGATAAATTGACACCTGCACATGCTCTTTCCTGAGTGCATTCAAAAATGGATCCTGCAACATTTGGCCTTTGTGGGTCATTTTCCACTCCTTGTAGTTTTAATAGTATCGGAGATAGCTCTTTTTATGAATTATCTGTCATGTGAGACTATCATTGCGCTTTTTTGTTCTAATTTCAAGAGCAAAAATAAAAGTTTTTTAATTTAGATAGGATTCCATCCGCTTTAGCACTTCTTGCTTCCCAAGAATTGCCATCACCTGGTCTATACTCGGAGATTGTGCAACACCTGCCAACATGACACGTAATGGCATCGCAATCTGTGGAAATTTTAGTGCATTACCTTTCACTGTACTGGCAATCTTTTCATGAAGGAGTGTGGGCGTCCAGTCTGTATCAACTAACTCCGCATACAAACGCTGCAATACAGGCATTATTTCTGCGGTCATATGCTTCTCAACATCTACAGCATTTGCCTCAGGAACGCTATAAAAGTAGGCAACATCGCTAGCTAAAGAATTCAAATTATTTGCGCGTTCTCTGTAGAGCGACAAAACATCAGTGATTGCAGGGGCATCTGCTACCGTAATTCCTAACATTGACAATCGCTTCGTGATATTTTGAGCAAGCACATTCAAATCAATTGATTTGATGTAATGCGCGTTTAACCAATTCAGTTTTTCGGTATTGAATTGCGCTGCCGAAGGGGTAATGTGATCTAAATCGAACCACTGACAAAATTGCTCCATATCAAAAATTTCGTCATCCCCATGGCTCCATCCTAAGCGAGCCAAATAATTCAGTACGGCTTCGGGTAAGTATCCATCCTCATCGTATTGCATAACACTGACAGCGCCATGTCTTTTTGATAATTTTTGGCCGTCATCTCCTAGAATCATTGATAAATGCGCATATTGCGGTACCGGCGCACCAAGTGCGTTAAATAAATTTATCTGGCGCGGCGTATTATTCACATGATCATCACCTCTAATTACATGTGTGATACCCATCTCCCAGTCATCAATCACTACACAAAAGTTATAAGTTGGCGTGCCATCACCTCGTGCAATAATTAAATCATCTAACTCTTCATTTGCGATTTCAATCTTACCCTTAACCATATCATTCCATGCAACGACTCCAGTTGTTGGATTTCTAAACCGGATAACTGGCTGCACATCTTCTGGTATTGGCGGTAACTGCTTTCCTGCTTCAGGTCGCCACTTACCGTCATATTTAGGCTTTATACCTTGCTGCATTTGACTTTCACGCAGTGCATCCAACTCTGCTTTTGTTGAGTAGCAATAGTAAGCATTCCCAGATTCTATTAAAGCTGCTAAATGCTTCTTGTATTGATCCATCCGTTGTGTTTGGTAAAAAGGGCCTTCGTCATGCGTAAGACCTAACCATTGCATACCATCAATAATTGCCTTTACTGCCTCTGGAGTACTACGTTCAATATCAGTATCCTCTACGCGTAGTATAAATTTTCCTGCATGCCTTTTTGCATAAGCCCAAGAAAAGAGTGCTGTGCGCGCTCCGCCTATATGTAAAAAACCTGTAGGGCTAGGGGCAAATCGGGTACGTACTGTCATCATTTAGCTAATCATTATTAAAAAATTGAATTTTAACATGTAACCATCACCTTGCCTTATTAAACATAAAAACAACGCAAAAAATAAAAATGAATATGTTATTACTATTCAATGGTTTATTGTTGTATTTTAAATTACATTATGATATACATTATGTAACTTTGAATTATTCAATTGACCATTACATTGAATGCGCAATTTACTTACAAGAATTTTAGGCAAAAAGGCTGAAAAAGAGTCTCAAAAACATACAGCTTGGTTAGCAGATCTTGCTGACATTGATGATATCGCTGCACTTAAACTAGCAAATCGACAAATATCTCTGTTATTTGATGAACCATCACTTTCAATTGATCAAAAAATTGATTTGATTCTTGAGGCTGAGCAATTGAACCAGAGCCGCCTTGAAAGGCTTGCAACACAATTCGTTAGTTTATCAAATATAAAGCCGGAGCTTGAAAACAACATTGCTGAAACTTGCTATAGCTATTGCAGACAAGTTTACATTTTTCATCTTAAGCTGATTGAAACTGTTATTAGTCCTATTAAATCTAGTGTTGATGAGGATAAACAACTTTTACTGATCGCCAGAGCAATAAATGCAGCTACTAATATGATAAAGTGGCGCGCTTTTGTTCAACAAAATCCTCCTGCTAAAGTCTGGTTACAAATCTACTTACTTTACAAAATAGCCTACAAACAAAATCTATTAAACACACCAGTTGAGCTATTTACATTAAGCCCTCAAACAACACTTTCTGCATTTATTGTACAAATTTGCATGTTTGGTCAGCTAAAAAATGCGGGGTTAGATAGACAACAAACGGAAACTGCACTAAAAATCATCCGCACATGGCTAACGCATGCGCACATTAGTCAACGATTTAACCCTGAGCAATATTTATTCTTCATTGATTTAGAGCAAGATGTAGAAGCAAAGCGTATTCGTCAGCCAGATTTCAATAAAAACTATAGGTACTGGGAACTAGACGACTTTGAGAAACAAATGCTAATTGCAATCAATGTAACTGACAGAGGTGAATTTCCAAATAGTCTTATTTTTTCAAAAATTGATGACCCTAAACTGTTAAATGGAACATTAAGTATCATGCATGCTGAATGGACAAAAAAACAGTATGTGCGACAACGACGAAGAGAATCCAGAGAAGCTACATCAAAAAATGCTAAAGTGAAAGCAGGTATTTTTGAAATATGTGACCAAGTGTTACATGCCAACCAGATTAGCAATGGGTTGACATTATCAAGACAGGGTAAATCATTTGATAATCATTTTCTTGGTCAGTACACATTGAATCGTTCCAGCGGGCTTACTGTGGATAGTGGTTCATTAGACACCTGGATTATCACTGACCAGAGTAAACATGGTCTGGGTGCACGTGTAAACAAATATGCGAACACTCTTGCACGGCAAAAAAAACTGATAGCGCTTGTCTTTGATGATGACCCGACAAAAACTTGTCTGGGTATTATCAGAGCTGTAAAGGCGACTAGAGGCAATCAATTACGCGTTGGTATTGAGATCATTTCCAATTTGGCTGTGTGGTCTCAGCTTAAACCAATGTATGAAGACAATACATTTGCTAATAATATTTCTAAAAACAATCGGTCACCTTACGATACGCATATTCATACGAATTTGTTCCCAGCCATCTATTTGCCAAAGGAAGCAGGCATCTCTGATCAAGCTACCATGATTATTCCAAAAATAAATTATAGCCCTCACACGCAATATACAGTGTATGTAGGTGGCAAAACAAAGCGCACTGAATTGGAGGAGCCAATCGAGTCGAATGATGATTGGGTTAAAGTTGCCGTTGGATTTTAATATAGGAGTTAAGATGGATATACAAACAGGTGAGATATATGGAAAACAAACTTCTAATAAGCTTGTAATGTATAACGTTCTGAAAGTAACAAAAGCTTATATCACATTACAGAACATAGATAATCCGCTTAGTTTATTTGAAACTACAGCGCAGAAACTCTCAACTAGCGGTTATGTGCGTATAAGTCAAAAACCTTATATTGAACTAACAAAAAACAAACTCAAATCAAAGCGCAACAGAGCAATGCAAAAACCTACTCGCTGCCCATATACATTAGATTTTCTGGAGTCTCGCGCTGATAGTGAACGTCCTGCACCTATTCTGCCTGACTTGTTTGATTGAAAAGAGCTATGTACTATATTTACGGTGGCCCTGCGACTAAATCATGTCCACTTGCAGCGAGAATTTTTACATCAACAAAGTCACCAGGGTTAAGCCCTTCCGCATCCTGTAGGTAGACAACCCCATCAATTTCAGGCGCATCTGCTTTAGTGCGCGCTATAGCAATTACATTATCTTGATCATCAGTTGTTAACTCATCAACCAAGACTGTTTGCATTGAACCGACTTTTTTCTCTAGCTTAGCAGCACTAATACGTTCTTGAACTTCCATAAAGCGACTCAAGCGCTCTTGTTTGATCTCTTCTGGCACTTGGTTAGGTAATTCATTCGCTTTAGCACCATCAACAGCAGAATAAGCAAAGCACCCTACTCTATCCAGTTGCGCTTCCTCAAGGAAATCAAGTAGCAAGTTAAAATCATCCTCAGTTTCTCCTGGAAAGCCAGTAATAAAAGTAGACCTTACCGTAATTTCAGGGCAAATTTCACGCCATGCTTTAATGCGGGCTAAGTTATTTTCACCGCTTGCAGGACGTTTCATTGATTTAAGTATGCTTGGACTAGCATGTTGAAATGGCACATCCAGATAAGGAAGAATCAGGCCTTCCGCCATTAGTGGAATGACATCATCAACGTGTGGATATGGATAGACATAGTGTAAACGTACCCAAATGCCTAACTCACTCAATGCTTGACTTAACTCAGTCATGTGCGTCTTTATTGGTCGGCCATTCCAAAAACCTTTGCGGAACTTCACATCAACACCATACGCTGATGTATCTTGTGAGATGACGAGAATCTCTGAAACCCCCGCATTAACTAAATTTTCTGCCTCGTTCATAACGTCACCGATTGGACGACTGACTAAATCACCACGCATACTAGGGATAATACAAAAACTGCAGCGGTGGTTACATCCCTCAGAAATTTTTAGATACGCATAATGGCTAGGAGTTAAGCGGATACCTTGCGCTGGTACTAAATCAGTGTAGGGATCATGTGGCTTTGGCAAGTTAGTATGCACATGCTGCATTACCTCCTCTAATGCGTGAGGTCCTGTTATTGCCAAAACATTTGGATGTGCTTCTTGAACAACGTCCTTTTTTGCACCCAAACAACCCGTGACGATGACTTTGCCATTTTTATTCAAAGCCTCTCCAATTGCATCTAAAGACTCCTGTACAGCGGAGTCGATAAAGCCACAGGTATTTACAACGACCAAATCTGATTGCTCATAACTACTGCTAATTTCGTAACCTTCTGCGCGCAATTGCGTCAATATGCGCTCTGAATCTGACCCTGCTTTAGGACAACCCAGAGACACGAAACCTACTTTTGGAATAGCACTCATAAAATAATTAACCTTCCAACCAAAACTTAGCTAGAGCTATGGATGAAACACCTAAAAGTATCAGTATAATTTGCTGTAATGTATCTCTAATCGCAGTACGTTTATGCAACCCTGGAATAAGGTCAGCAACAGCAACATATAACATGCTGGCAACAGCAAGGCTTAATATATAAGGCACCCAAGCTTGCATGGTTTTCAAAGCCGTATATGCCAACAAACCACCCACTAAGGTTGCCAAACTCGAAAACAAGTTAAAAAACAACGCTTTCTTTTTACTGTATCCTGAATGCAAAAGAATTAAGAAGTCACCAATCTCTTGTGGTATCTCATGAGCAATAATGGCAAGTGCTGTCACCAAACCTAATTGAACATCGACCATAAAAGCCGCAGCTATAAGGATACCATCAACAAAATTGTGAAAGGTATCTCCAATCATAATCATCATGCCACTGCGTCCATCATCATGCTCATGCTCGTGATGACTAGGCAATATACTTGGCTTTTGTTGCGCAGGCCTATACTTAGCACCATCACTGCTGGGCTGCAGGTTGTCCGGACAGTGTGCGGCATCATGCATTGCATGTGCTTCACAATGCTGACCATGACAGTGTCTCCACAAAACAAGCTTCTCTAACGTAAAAAACAGCAAAATCCCGAACAGGATAGTACCCGTCATATATTCAGCTCTTGGCGCCACTTCAAAAGCATGCGGTAATAGCTCTAAGAACACTGCCCCGAGTAGTGCGCCAATTGCATAGCTTACTAGCATAGGCACCCATTTTCTTTGCGCATTAAGAGCAAATACCGCTGCTATAAGTACGCTTGCTAAACCACCTAGCAAACTAGTTGCTACTATCCATGCTAAGGGTGTCATGTTAATTAAATCCATCATATTCCAGTTCTAATGAGCGCGCATTATATATGAATCATGCGCTTAACCATATCATCGTAGCCATTCGACCAGTTTTACTATCTCTTCTAAATGAGAAAAAATGGTTTTCATTGGTGAATGTACAAGTCACCTTTCCGTATACATCTCTTACGCCTAAATTGTATAAACGTTGTCTAGCTATTGAATACAAATCACCTAACCACTTTTCTCCTGAAGGCTTAAATGCAGATATCGCCCGTTGATCTTTAGCAATAAATTGATTACGTACGTCCTCACCGACCTCAAAAGATTCTGGGCCAATGGCTGGACCTAACCATGCCATTAAGTCAGTTCTCGGCACTAGCATTTTCTCTACTGTTGCTTCTATGATGCCATCACATAAGCTACGCCAACCAGCATGAACCGCAGCGACTACAGTCCCCGCTTTATCAGAAATCAATACTGGCAAGCAATCTGCTGTCATTGTTACACAAACCACGTTGGGTTTTGTTGTATAACTAGCATCAGCGCGCACCTGACAGCTACTTGTAGCTGCATCTATTACATGCACACCATGTACTTGATTTAGCCATACTGGCTCTGTGGGTACATATGGCGCTAGCAATTGACGGTTTCTTGCCACATCGAGGGGGTTATCCTGAACATGATCTGCTAAATTCAAGCTATCAAAAGGCGGTTGACTACAACCACCTGCACGTGTGGTCTGCAACGCGTGGACATTCGCGTGACATGGCCAGTCGGGCACAATAAAATCATTCTGAAGTAGCTTATTCATCTTCTAAAAATGTCTCTTCAAGCATATCATCGTCATCAAAATCATCATTCCAATCTTCGTCGTCGCCAATATACAAACCATTTTCATCTACAGGGAAATCGAATGAAGTATCCTGTGCTTGCACATCTTCCATTCGCATTAACTCAAGTAGTTGTTTCATATCATCTGCCAACTCAATTTGCCATTCCATTGATTCATTTGTTTTTGGATGCTGCAAACCTAGTTTAATTGCATGTAAGGCTTGTCGATTAAAGTTAGACACAGCTTCATACAATGCCTGGCTCATCATTTTGTGCGGAACAATATTGCCGATTCCATATAACGGATCGCCTACCAGTGGCGCTTTCAAATACTGCATATGTACACGTATCTGGTGAGTCCGCCCTGTTTCTAAACGACAGCGGACATAAGTATTAGTCCCGAATCGTTCTAATATTTCATAGTGTGTGACGGCGGGCTTTCCTGTCCTCAGCACTGCCATTTTTGTTCTTGCATGCGGATGACGTCCAATTGGCTGATCTACCGTCCCGTTGCGCCACATTTGACCCCAAACGATTGCGCGATACTCGCGCTTAACGGTTCGTGCTTGAAGCTGTCGCACTAGACTTGTTTGTGCTTCTAGTGTTTTAGCAACGACCAACAAACCACTGGTATCTTTATCTAATCGGTGCACAATGCCGCAGCGCGGGATATCAGCTAATTTTGCATCATGAAATAACAATGCATTTAATAAGGTCCCCCCCCAATTTCCAGCTGCTGGGTGAACAACCAAGCCCGCAGGTTTATTCACAACCAACAAATCATCATCCTCGTACACAATATCTAACGGGATATTTTCTGGTTTAAAAGCGTTCTCTTGAAGGTTTGGCGGTGGATCCATCTCAATCCGCTCACCACCCCAAACTTTGGTTTTGGCTGCAGCGTTACCTCCATCCAACTTCACTAACCCTTCTTTTATCCATGTTTGCAAACGACTGCGTGAATGTTCCGGAAACATTTTTTGCAAAGCTAAATCTAAACGTTGTCCGCCTAAATGCTCTGGAATGAGAAAAGTTTTAATCCTGGGTTGTGTCATGATTGAATGCTTAATTTTCGAATGCTTCAGTTATAATAACGCAATCTTTTTTGGCAGATGTACTCGTGAAACGTATTTTACCGCTTATTCGAGCTTTATTTTTAGCTTTATTTCTCAGCAGCTTTCTCAGTGGCTGCTTCATTTTTGGTGATCCAAAAGCTTTGGATGACACTAAGGGCTGGCAAGCCAATAGAATCTATGAAGCTGGTGCGCTAAAAATGGAAGAAAGCAATTATGATGAAGCTTTACGTTACTTCCAAATATTAGAGTCACGCTTTCCACATGGTGTCTATGCGACTCAAGCACAGCTTGAGATTATCTATGCTTACTATAAGAAGCAAGATCCAGTATCAACCATAGCAGCCGCGGACCGTTTTATCAAACTGCATCCCAATCACAAAAATGTAGACTATGCCTACTACTTAAAGGGTTTAGCAACTTTTAATGAGCGCGGCGTGTTTGAAAAACTTACCCAACAACAAATTAATGACCGTGACCCAAAAGCCCTAAAACTATCTTTTGCAGCATTTAAAGAGCTAATCGAGCGCTATCCAAACAGCCGATATGTAAAAGATGCTACATTACGTATGGTCTACATTGTAAACACACTAGCACAACACGAAATGCATGTTGCGCGTTACTACATGAACCGAAAAGCTTACTTAGCGGCACTTAATCGCGCTAAATATGTGATTGAGTATTATCCAAAATCCACTTCCGTAGAAGAAGCACTAATGACAATGATTAGCGCTTATGATTACATGGAGCTTACAGATTTAAAAGAAGACACCCTACGCGTGCTCAAGAAGAACTATCCAGAAAACCCACTGATTACTGGTAAAGTAGTACAAGAGGAGCGTGCTTGGTGGAAATTCTGGGATATTTTATAACAAGCAGCAATCTATGCAGGTTGAGTGCCTTGGATGTCGTTAGGTTTTGCTTCTTCAAGCCATATATAGTAGAACTCTCTTACTGCTGAGAGAAAACCTTGCTTAATATCATCTAAGCTGAACAAAGGTAAAGTTACATCAACAGCCATTCGATATGCCATACTATGCTCTACGGGTATATCTCTCAAGCGGAGTAACATTACTTTGATTAATTTTATTTTCTCTTGTAATGCAGTCTGCGACATATTTTGCTGCTGTAAATTAAGCGTGTAGTCTCTGATTAATTTATTTTCCTGTGCGGTAAACGACTCGTCAGTATTTAGGGCATCAATCTCCATCCAGGTTAACGATGCGGGTAAAGATTTAAATTTAGCTGAATCTAAATCAAATCCATAAGTTTGGCTAATTCTCGCAATTGATTTGATATCACCAATCAAAAATGGATAGAACTCTCTAGCAAAGTTGAGTTGTTGTTGCCGATCAATGCTATCTTCAATTTTAATGATAGTCTGCAGCGCATTTGCATAGCTTGAACGATCTGCCTGCCCCTCTAGCAAGGCAATTAACTTTTTAACAAACTTTGTCCGTAAATCTATTCCCTCAGCCTTAACACCTTTGGACTGTAAAAACTTAGTATAGGCGGCAACTGCTTCCTCTGCTTTTTTATGATCCATTTATCGATCGCTCCATATCATTAATCTATAACGATTCGATTAGACTAATCCAGTTCAATCCAGATGTAAACTAATGAAGCCTATTTGGCTACCTTTTTTTATTTTCTTGTGTTTTTTTTGCCCGAAGTTCATTCCGTCTAGCAGTTTTACGACGGCGCATTGTTACAATTCCTTCACCAGCTTTTTTCTTTTTATCATTATCCGCATAAGGGTTATCGCCTTGATTGAACTGAACTCGCAACGGAGTGCCAACAAGTTGAAAAGTTTTCCGGAATATACCTTCCAAAAACCGCTTATAACTATCTTTTATGCCTGAAATATGGCTACCATGCACTACGACGATAGGCGGGTTAACGCCTCCCTGGTGTGCATACCGCAATTTTGGACGGATGCCCTTGCTAATTGGCGGTTGGTGCTGACTAACAGCATCTGACAAAACACGGGTCAGTTGTGGTGTCGGTAATTTTTTGAAGGCGGCTTCAAAAGCGCCATCAATAGAAGCAAACAGTTCAGGCAAACCTTTTTTACGTAAGGCAGAAATATAGTGGAATTTTGCAAAATCTAAAAATATCAGTTTGCGATCTATTTCTTTTTTAATCCAATCCCGTTCGTCTTCCTTGAGACCATCCCATTTATTGACGGCCACGACCAATGCTCGACCAGCATCCAGAATATAGGCAGCAACATGTGCATCTTGTTCTGTTATTCCTTCTTGCGCATCTACTACTAGTACAGCGACATTAGCGTCTTCAATTGCCTGCATGGTCTTTACAACTGAGAACTTTTCAATTGCTTCAAAAATGCGACCTCTTTTTCGCACGCCTGCCGTATCAATGATTGTATAGTGCTTGCCGTTGCGTTCGAGTTCTACATAGATAGAATCACGCGTAGTACCAGCCTCATCAAATGCAATCATTCTATTTTCGCCAAGCATTGCATTAGCTAGGGTTGATTTACCTACATTAGGCCGACCTACAATTGCAATTTTAGGATGCTTATTATTATCGGGAATAGTTTCAATTTCAGACTTTGGAAGAGTCTCCAAAGCAAGCTCTATTAGGTCTTTGACTCCCTCTCCATGCGCAGATGAAATTGACAACGGATCGCCCAACCCTAAAGCATAAAAATCAGCACTCACGATCGCTTTTTGCATGCCTTCTGTTTTATTCACCACCAGCAAAACTGGACGTTGTGATTTTCTCAGTTTATCTGCGATTGTATATTCTTGAGGTGTTAGGCCTGCACGTGCGTCTACAAGAAAAAGAACCACATCAGCTTCATCAATTGCCAGCAAAGTCTGTCGAGCCATTTCCTTTAAAATACCTGTATCTGCTGTAGGTTCAAAACCACCAGTATCAACAACTAGATAGGGCTGACTAGCACCTATGCCCTTTCCATAATGTCTGTCTCTGGTCAAACCTGGATAATCAGCAACAAGCGCATCTCTTGTCTTGGTAAGACGGTTAAATAATGTAGATTTGCCGACATTAGGTCGGCCGACAAGTACAATGGTGGGTAACATTATTGAGCTCTTGGCAATGTTATACCTGGACCACTACTTTCGCGTGGAGCAGGTGAAAATACTGAATCTTGCTCAAAAAGGATACTTCTTTGTCCTTCGCTTTCCTCTACATCGAATTCTGTAGTGGTTTCAGCTTCATCTTGAATTGATTCAACTTCTGGTTCTGGTTTTGGCAAAGGTGTTGCTTTTGATATTGATTTGTTACCAATGCTAACAGCATATAAACCGCCACCTCTCGTCGCAGCAACCAACTGGAATGGTGACTCCCCTTTAACCATTGACATCACAGCTTCATCATCAACTTTGATACGCGCTGCAAACTTACCATTCTCAATATCTAAAAAATGTATATATCCTTCTAAGTCGCCCACCGCAACATAATCTTTTAGAACCAACGGCGTTGTCAATCGTCGATTAGATAAATCACCTTGTCTCCAATAAGTTCTACCCGTATCGTCATTTAGTGAATATACAGAACCTAGCGCATGTGACACATAGATTTTGGTGTCATCATGAGCGATGCCGCTGTAGCTTGATATCTCTCTGTTCCAAAGAACCTTGCCAGTCAGTCGATCTATTGCAGCTATGCGGCCTTGATATGCCACAGCATATACAACAGGTCCATTAACTACGGGTAAGCTTGTAATGTCAGCAATTCGTTCAATTTCCGTTACACCCTTAGGAATCGCAACAGTCGTTTCCCACAGTAATTTACCATTGTCAGCTCTAACTGCTGCCATTTTTCCACCTGAAAAACCCGCATAAACAGCTCCTCCGTCAACAACGAAACCAGCTGTGCTTCTCAAACTCAATGCAGGCACTTTCCGTTCGTACACCCATTTTGTACTGCCGTCAATCGCATCTAAACCATATAAATGGTTATCACCTGAGCGCACAATGACTAAACTGTCTGCATATCGAGGTGCACTCAGTATCTCACTGGATAACTGTGCTTTCCAAACTAATTTTCCGCTGAAATCATAGGCCATGACGTGACCACGATTTGTACCTACCATGACTAAGCCGCCACCAACACCGACTCCGCCACTAATCGCCTCCTCAGCGTCGACACGCCATATTTGGCGACCACTTTCTATATCCCATTTTGCAAGCTCGCCATCAGCATTTGCAGCATAAACCGCCCCTGCCTCAACTGCAGGTGTATAGTCATAGCGCGCGGTTTTACCCACTTGTGTTGACCAATTAAGCTTTACATTCAGTGTAGACGTAATTTCTTTTAGTTCAGCTGGTGGGTTTGGTGGCTCTCGTCCGAACAATCGATCTGCCATATCGAGTCGCAGCTCGGTCAAAAAACTACAACCCGCCAGTAGTAATACACTGGCGAGCAAACAACTTCTTATTAGCTTTCGATTTAACATGCGGAATAAAACCTAACTGCCAAGTGCATCAAGTTTTTGTTGCGTAAGCAAATAAAAACGACCATCACTATCTAGCTTGGTCAAGGCGTTTTCATATGCTTGCTTGGCTTCTGTTGTTTTGCCTTGGGCGATGTAAATATCACCTGCAAGGCTATCTTTCAATCCAGCATAACCAGGATCAATCTCCTGATTAAGTAACTTCTCTGCCCCAACATAATCTTTTTCACTTAACAATAATGTAGCCAGCTCTAGGCGTGCAATTGCTTTAACTGCATCTTCCTGGGCATTGGCAATCGCCCACTCAAGCTGTGACTTTGCACTTTTAATATCATCTGATTCAAAACTGGTTTTGGCTAATAGTACAGCAGCACGTCCTGCATAAGGGGTGCTAGCGTAATCATTCATGAGTTTAGCGCCTTCAGATTTCACCAAATCAGCTTTTTTACTATCTAACTGTAATAACTTTTGATACAGGTCAGATGCCTCTACCGCTTTTTTATGTTGCATGTATTGGTAGCCTTGCCATGCTGCATAAGCAAGTACTAATGCTAAGACCACGTTGATGGTCAACTTGCCATATTTTCCCCACCATACCTTAAACTCATCTAACTGTTCTTGATCTTCTAAATCTAACGCCATGTTTTATCCTAAATACTAAATTCCTAATTGATAACTCCAGTTTAGTGTTGTCCTGGAATTGCTTTTAATAAATCTTTTGTATAACTTTGCTGCGGCGTGCTATATATTGCTTCTACACTTCCATGTTCTACTATTTTACCTTGTTTCATCACCACAACTTCATCTGCAATATGCCTAACTACGCGTAGATCATGCGTAATAAACAAGTAACTTAACTGCATTTCTTTTTGCAATGCTTTTAACAACAAAATGATTTGTGCTTGTACTGAGACGTCTAGCGCAGAAACAGGCTCGTCACACACCACAACCTCTGGTTCTAAAATCAGTGCACGGGCAATACCAATACGTTGTCGTTGCCCCCCAGAAAATTGATGGGGATATTTTTTTGCATCATCCGCTGATAAACCAACTCGCTCAAGCATTTCATGCACTTTTTGCTGTCGTGACTTTGCGTTTCCAACACGATGAATTAACAAACCCTCACCAACAATCTCGCCTACACGCATCCGTGGGTTAAGCGATGCAAAAGGATCTTGAAACACCATTTGCAAATTTCTCCGCATTTGACGCAGTACATCAGGCTCTAATTGCGTCAGCGATTGCCCATGAAACAGAACCTCGCCCTTATCAAACGGCTGCAATTGTAACAGACATCTTGCCAAGGTGGACTTACCACTGCCAGATTCCCCAACCACAGCAAGCGTTACCCCTTTTTTTAACGAAATGCTAACATCATCAAGTGCTTTAACTGTAGTTTTGCCAAAACCAAACTTTCCACTACGCTGGGTGTAATGCTTAGCTAAGTGATTTGCTTCAAGAATAATATTTGATTGCGCTGTGGGATTGGTCATCAGGCAACCTTGTCTTTTTCTAACCATGAATAATCTATTGGTTTCAGTTGTTTCTTGCCTGCAGCATCAGGCACACAAGCTAATAATGCTTTTGTATAGGGATGCTGCGGATTTTCCAAAACTTGCTGTTTACTGCCGGCTTCAACAATTTCTCCTCTAAACATTACAATCACATCATCAGCTATGTCAGCGACAACGCCAAAGTCATGAGTAATAAAGAGCATTGCCATTTGCATGCGTTTTTTAAGCTCATCTAATAATGTCAAAATCTGTGCTTGCACAGTAACATCTAACGCTGTTGTCGGCTCATCCGCTATCAATAGTGCCGGTTCACAAGCAATACTCATCGCAACCATAACACGTTGACGCTGGCCTCCTGATAGCTCATCAGGGTAGCTATCAGCCCTGTCAATCGGAATACCTACTTGTTCTAATAGGCTTTGAACCCTAAGTTTTAGTGCTGACCCCTTCAGTCCTAGGTGCGCATTGAGCGCCTCCCCGATTTGAAAGCCAATAGTTAAAACCGGATTTAATGAAGTCATAGGCTCTTGGAAAATCATGCCTATCTGAGCGCCTCTAATTTTTTGCATAGATTTATTATCAAGCTCAGTTAAGTCCACCCCATTAAAGTAAACGCTACCAGATGCAACCAACTGTTCTGCAAGCAAGCCCATGATAGTGAGTGCTGTCAGACTTTTACCACTGCCAGACTCACCAACAATGCATGTAGTTTTTCCAGATGATAATTTAAAAGATGAATCCCTTACCAAAAACCGCGTCGGTTCTTTTTTAAGTGAAACATTTAAATGTTCTACGCTAAGGATTTCTGTCATGACATATTTGCAGCTTACTCAATATTATAGACAATGGTTACAACCACACGGGCAATTTTATCGATAGTTGTTTTGTCATAAATTCCGCCGTAATGATTTTCAAAGTCGTCATTACCACCAACTGGCAAAATGTAAAAAGCGCCTTGGCGTGCTGACTTCATCACACCAACTTTAGCACCGTCTTGCTTGACAAACTCCGTAGCCCTTGTGCGTGCATTTTTGGTCGCATCAGCAATTAAAGACATTTTAATATCTTCTAAGTTACTTACCAGATAATTAGGAGCATAAGCCACAACAGGTTGGTTGTCCGCCCTGAGTTGCAAGAAGGCCTTGTTAGCTGCCTCAATTTTTGCCAAATCATTTGAGACAACGCGAATATTCTGATAGGCATCGTAACCTTTTTGTACTTGTCTATAGCGATCACCAATTAATACATCTTCATAATGAGGGCTCAGTGTCTCGACATTCATATCCCATGCAGTTTTAGCAAAGCCCTGCTTATCAAGAAATGTTTCAACGACCTTTCTTGTACTCGCTACGCCTTTCAATGCGCCTGCCTGCGTTGGGTTAGATACTGCTATCTGAATAGTCCATTCAGCGCTATCGGCTTTAATTGGCTTTTCAGCCAGCCCTTTGACCGTAATATTTTGTTGTCCAGTCACAGCTCGTTTTGCTTGTATTCCAAGAATAAAAGCTGCACTTGCCATACCGAGTGCCAGCAGAAGACCCAAGATGGCCATCGCATTAAGGAACTGCTTATTTTCGGTCATTATCTTCCTTTAAATGTTGTGCTACATCACTAATTTTGCAACGTATTTGCTCATTTTTCTCTAGCAGTGGTTTTAAGGATAGCTCGTCTACTGCAGCCTCATCATCTCCATATATAGCGGCATAACGTGCCCCGCTACGGTCTGCTTTCTTCATTTGAGACTTAAAGCTACCACCACCAGCATGCAGTACAACAGACAAACCTTGATTCCGTAAAGTTTCCGCAAGTGCAAAAGCCTTGGCTTCGGCAAGCTCACCAACATTAACTAAATATACATCTGGAATGTGATTAGCGTTTACACCATACTCTTGCATTAACAAAATAACTCGTTCCAAACCTATTGCAAATCCGCAGGCTGTTGTAGGTTTTCCCCCGAGCTTTTCAACCAATGTGTCATAACGCCCGCCCCCAGCGATCGTTCCTTGTGCACCTAACTTTGTCGTCACCCACTCAAAAACCGTACGATTATAATAATCCAACCCCCTAACCAAGCGATGGTTGATAATGAAAGGAATGCCAGCACGGTTCAATAATTGACATAATTGTTCAAAGTGCTCTTTGCTAGCGTCACCTAAGCTATCCATTAATTTGGGCGCAGCCTCACATATTGATTGCATCTGCGGATTTTTTGAATCTAGAATTCGGAGTGGGTTAGTATGTAACCGTCTTTTTGCGTCTTCGTCTAGCACGTCAGTATGCTGCTCAAAATAAGCGATTAAATTCTGACGATAGGCAGCGCGCTCTTCAGCATCACCAATTGTATTCAATTGCAGCTCAACATCTTCGATGCCTAACGCCTGCCATAAACGTGCCAATAGTACTATTTGCTCAGCATCAACGTCTGGACCATCAAAGCCGAAAGCTTCACAACCAATTTGATGAAACTGCCTCTGTCGTCCTTTTTGCACGTTCTCATGCCGAAACATTGGACCTGTGTACCATAAGCGTTGAGGCCCATTATAGGTGAGGTTTTGCTCTACTACAGCGCGCACACAACCAGCCGTTCCTTCTGGGCGTAGTACCAACTTATCTCCATTCAAAGCATCTTCCCAAGCGTACATTTCTTTTTCGACAATATCGGTATGCTCGCCAACGCTGCGGACAAATAACTCTGTAGGCTCAACAATTGGCATGCGGATATTCTTGTAGCCATACTGTGTCAGCACTGTGCGTGCAATGTCTTCTAATCTAAACCACAATGGTGTTGCTTCTGGCAGAATGTCGTAAAAGCCTTTGATAGACTGAAAAGATTTTTGTTTGTTGTTCTGACTCATTGATAACTTTAAACTGATTGAATTGGTATTGTTTTAGAAGCAACTTGAAGACGAAGCTTGCCGCCCTCTGCATAATTTTTCTGCACGTAGTCTTCAACTATTGATTGAAACTCTTGCGCAATACGATCCCCTTTTAAGGTTACTGTTTTTTCACCATCGACAAACACTGGTGCTACTGGCGTTTCACCTGTACCTGGTAGACTAATGCCTATGTTTGCCAACTTGGACTCTCCTGGGCCGTTAACAACACACCCCATCACGGCAACATTCATACCCTCTACGCCAGGATATTTAGCTCGCCAGACGGGCATTTGCTTTCGTAAATATGCTTGTATTTGCATTGCCAGTTCTTGAAAATATGTGGATGTGGTGCGCCCGCAGCCCGGGCAAGCTGTTACTAACGGTGTAAATGAGCGTATACCCATTGTTTGCAGAATCTCTTGTGCAACAACGACTTCTTTCGTTCTGGATTCGTTAGGTTCTGGCGTCAAGCTCACTCGAATTGTATCGCCAATTCCCTCTTGCAAGAGCAATGATAACGCAGCAGTTGAGGCAACGATGCCTTTTGAACCCATCCCAGCCTCTGTCAAACCCAAGTGCAGCGGATATTCACAACGCGCGCTTAGATCCTTGTAAACAGTAACTAAATCTTGAACATTGCTGACTTTGCAAGAAATAATAATCTGGTTCGGATCAAGACCAATGGCCAAGGCCTGCTGTGCGCTTTCCAAGGCAGATTGAATCAGCGCTTCTCTCATCAGCGCATCGGATGATAATGGTGATTCAGCTTTTGCATTCTCATCCATCATTTTTGCCATTTTGGCTTGGTCAAGACTGCCCCAGTTCACCCCAATACGGACTGCTTTCTGGTATTTAATTGCGGCCTCTATCATGCTGGAAAACTGCTCGTCACGCTTACTGCCTTTACCAACATTTCCAGGGTTTATTCGATATTTTGCTAGGGCTTTTGCGCAATCGGGATAAGCTTGAAGTAGTTTGTGGCCGTTATAATGAAAATCTCCAACCAGTGGAACATTGCAACCCATCGCATCCAAGCCAGCTCTGATTGTACCAACCTGTGCTGCAGCCTCAGGAGAGTTAACCGTGATTCTTACTACTTCACTGCCAGCTTGCCACAACTCATATACTTGCTTAATCGTTTCTTGTGCGTCAGCTGTATCTGTATTCGTCATGCTTTGAACGACGACTGGCGCAGTTACCGTACCGTACAAACCACCTCCTACAGGCACATGGCCAACCATCACTTGTCGAGTACTTTTACGCATAATTCAAATTTTGTGAAAATAAAAAGAGCAATTGCATCAATACATTATCTATCTAAGCGAACACGTGCGACATTTATGCGCGTGTATGGAGCCAAATCTATCGGCTTGCCATCTACCATGAGTGTTGTACCATGCGCATTTCCGACGACAATTTCAGCTGGGTGCCAGACATCGACCACGTCTCGGTTGCCAGCATATAAAATTTTGTTATAAATTTCTTCACCTGAAGTGTTTACAACACTTAGCCATGTTTCCTGTGTAGCAGAAAAAGTTATTCTCGTTTTACCAGGTGCTGGCGCAGCATCTGTTACTTCCTGGTTTTCATTCTCAGCTGTACTATTGTCTGATTGCGTATTGTCTTGTTCCGCCGCATCATTCTCGGCATCCAAGATTAACTCGCTAACATTTTCTTCTGCAGGATCATTATTAACTGCTGCATCAGTATTTTCTGTGCCTACTGCTTCGTTTGTTGTGCTAGTACTGTTTTGGTCAGGCATTTCCAATTGAAAGCTAGCATTGTCATCTTGCATGCGCTCCGTAGCTGGCAATGCTAACTCTGGTAAAGCCTCAACAATTTCTGGTATTGGATTGACTGGGCTGGGTTTCTGCACAAAATTTTGATAGAAAAACCAAACCCCAGCCACAATCAATAGTATCAAGGTCAATACAAGATAACGACTTTTATCTGAATTCTTACTCTCAGATATTTTCATATTAATGCCTGGATTTAAGGCGTACGCATGCCGCTCTTTATCTGGCCTCATCTCGTTATAAGCAGCGACTAAAGGCTCTGATGGAATTTTTAATAGCTTTGCATAATTTCTGATAAAGCCTTTAACAATAGTGGCCTCTGGCAATGACGCAAAGTCATCAGCTTCTAACGCCTGAATTTGTTTAACCCCTAACCTTAATTGTTTGGCCACCTCTTGAACTGTTAAGCCCTGTTCTTCACGAGCACTGTTTAATGCCCCGCCACAGTTCGTTTTTGGCTCTTGCGCCTCATCTGTCGAGCTTGTATTTGTATCCGCTGACTGCTCGTCTACACCAGATAATGTAGCACTGTTTTCAGCGCCTATATTTTCTGATTCTACTGATTCACTTTTTTTAGGCTTTCTTGCCATTTCAAACCCTTAAACGTTTTAAAGATTGACTAATCAACTGAATACTGTTTGAGCAATAGTTGGGTTTCTTTTGCTTCAGGATAACGCCTACGCAACTCTAGCGCATAACTTGCCTCATCATTCTTGTTACCAAGAGAGCGTGCTATTTGGACACCTAACCATAATACCTCAGCACTGGGTGAAGCAACCAAGGCATTTTGTAATGTTTTTTTCGCCTCTACGACCTCCCCTCTTTTAAATTGAATTTCAGCAAGCTGATGAGCCGCAGAGTGTGTAAGTGGTTGTATTTGTAGTGCTTTTCTTAAATATTTTTCAGCATTGACGGTATCATTTCCTCGCTCAGCACAAATTCCTGCATTTGCATAAGCCAAATTTGGGGTTGTATAGAGTGGATTTTTAACCGCTTCTAGAAACTGTGCTATTGACTCATCATAACGACCTCGATCGCATAAAAAAGTACCATAATTGTTGTGTGTGCCAGATATGGATGGATCTAACTCAATTGACTTTTTAAAATTATATTCTGCTTCTTCATCTTGTCTGAGTGCGGCTCTCACCATGGCTAATCCGTTATATGCCATTGCATAAGACGGCATAATTTGTATTGCTTGTGTAAATTCGTCAAGCGCTATCTCTAGCTTGTTCTGCTGCAAGTAAGCAGCGCCTAAATTAGTATGCGCTTTAGCACTTGCCAGCGCTCGACTATCAACTTGATTTGAGCCAGCATTGGTACGTGAAGTGTTGTTAGCACAAGCCACCATCAGACAAACAAAGGTCAGAACAATCAAGTTTTTAATTTTTAGTTTCATTGCGCCACCTCAATAGGAACATATTTAGCACTGCGTTGTGTTTTATCTAGGACTTTACCAGCTAATTGACCACAGGCAGCATCAATATCATCACCTCTAGTCTTACGGACTGTTACCACATAGCCTGCGCTCATTAAAATATCACGAAAAACGCGGATATGACTAGGTTTAGAGGTCGCATATCCACTATTTGGGAAAGGATTAAAAGGAATTAAATTTAACTTACATGGTACAGATTTAATCACCTCTAACAACTGATGTGCATGTTCAACGGTATCATTGACACCATCAAGCATTACATATTCAAAAGTAACAAAGTCTCGCGGTGCCTTCTCTAAATAACGATTACATGCAGCCATTAAATCTTTAATCGGATACTTTTTATTAATCGGCACAATGACATCACGTAATGTATCATTCGGCGCATGCAATGACACAGCCAATGCCACTGGGCAATCTTCTTTTAATCGATCCATTTGCGGCACCAATCCACTAGTTGATAACGTCACACGTCGACGGCTTAAGCCATAGGCGCTATCATCCAACATTATTTGCATCGCTGTTACCACATTGTCGTAATTAGCTAAAGGCTCACCCATGCCCATCATAACTACGTTGGAAATGATGCGTTCACCAGGCGCTAACATATTATAGCCATCAGCTTGCCGCAAAGAATTATTCGCAATCCAAAGCTGCCCGATAATTTCTGACACACTAAGATTGCGATTAAACCCTTGTCTACCTGTACTGCAAAATGTACATTCCAATGCACACCCTACTTGGCTTGAGACACATAACGTACCGCGATCATCTTCTGGAATAAAAACTGTCTCAACACTGCTAGCTGTACCATCTTTTTGATTGTCCGCTCTTATCAGCCATTTTCGCGTCCCATCATCAGAGATTTTTTCCAACTGCACATCTGGTAAGGTAAAAGTGGTTTCATTACGTAACCGCTCTCTTAAAGACTTAGCAATATCAGTCATCTGATCTAAGTCCAGATTGCCGTAGTGATGCATCCACCGCATTAACTGCTTGGCACGGAAAGGCTTCTCACCAATACTGACGAAGTAATCGGCAAGTTGCTGTTGGTTGAAATTGAGTAAATTAGTCAATGTTCGCTTTTATCTCTTAATATTTCTTTTCGCTTCAAAATTGAGGACTGGCTAAGTTAGGCAAGGTGCAGATTGAAAATAAAGCCGAAGCATACGGTTTATATGTAAGGCTATATTTTTTAATCTGCTACGCTGCATAACGACGCCAATACGCAATATTTAGCCGAAGAAGTATTTAATTTCAATCGCCGCATTCTCTAGAGAATCTGAGCCATGTACCGCATTCGCATCAATACTTTCTGCAAAGTCTGCACGAATCGTACCCGCCGCAGCTTCTTTAGGATTAGTAGCACCCATTAACTCGCGGTTTTTCAATACAGCATTTTCACCTTCAAGCGCCTGAATCATTACAGGACCTGAAGTCATAAACGCAACCAAATCTGCAAAGAAAGGGCGCTCTTTATGAACTGCATAGAAGCCTTCTGCTTCTTCTTTTGTTAATTGTGCCATTTTGGCGGCTACAATCTTTAACCCAGCATTTTCAAAACGGGTATAAATTTGACCAATCACATTTTTTGCCACTGCGTCAGGTTTGATAATACTAAGGGTGCGTTCTACTGCCATGATAACTCCGTAAAATTGAATAAAAAATAACGACTTACAAAAGACGATATTCTAGCATTTTTCACAGGTTATGATAAAT
>JBNLAC010000017.1:0-41619 GCA_050301935.1 Methylophilaceae bacterium
CATCACTAAACTCAACGGCGACTTTTAAATTCATTTTTTTGCTCTTTACTGAGCGACTTGGTTAAATTTGAGAATATACTGTTAGTAACTTCCAACAAATCATCCAAAGTAACAATTCCAATCAATTCGTCACTCTTATTAACAACTGGTAAACGGCGTACACCCTTACTGGCCATTAGTTTTGACGTCTCTAGCAATTCAGCATCGTCTCTCACCACAATAAGCGTTTGTAGCATAATATCCCCAACTGTAATGACGTCGGGTTCTAACTCAGTAGCAACAACTTCTATCACTACATCACGGTCAGTCACAATGCCTAAAGGGAATAGGCTTTTACCTTTCTTTTCAACCACCACAACATCACCTACATGATGTTCACGCATTAGCTTAGCCGCTTCTGTAAGGCTTTTATCTTTCTCAATTGTAATCACATGAGGATCACAAATATCTGAAATTAACATATAAATTCCTTTCAAGAATTTGTTTTGTTCTAGCTATTTTCAATTAGTTTTCATAAGCATTAATGACATAACTTTATGATTTCTCTGTTTTCATTGAATCACTCACTAACAGCACAGGAACTGTGCTTGTTCTAAGTACATTTTCCGCATCGCTACCCATCACGATGCGGTTAATGCCGCGTAAGCCATGGGTACCCATCACAATGATATCTGCTTGCCAAACTCTGGCATGATCCACAATAGTGGCTGAAGGTCGCCCTCCAACAGTATTTAACACCTCAAACTCCACTTCAACGCCAGCATCATGCGCAATCTTTTTTGCATCCGTAATAATGATCTTAGCGTTTTCTTCCAGGACTTCTTTGATATCAACAGGAATAAAGTTCCCAACGCCATCTATAATAGGAAAATAAGCATCAACAACATGAATAAACTTAAGCCTCGCTTGCTGGTCCTTAGCTAGTGCAATGGCTTCTTGCATGCCACGATTAGAGGTTTCACTTCCATCTACTGGACATAATACTTTGTTATACATCATTAAATCTCCTATTCAATCTTCAGATTCTGCGTCAAGCCAAGTCAAAATTATTGGCCGCTTTCGTCGGCTAACTTGTGTTTCTGTGTCAGAGTAACCAATCACTATGGGAGCAATTGCTTCATAATCTTCTGTTATGCCTAATTGTGACTTTATGTTTTTGTCATTCAGTGCTGGCAATGCTTGCGTAATAACACAAGAACCCAACCCTAAAGCATGTGCCGCTAACATCAAATTTTGAGCGGCCATCCAGCAGTCTGCAGTTGCATCAGGATTTTTAGTGTTGCCGCATATAACAATTAAAGTATTCGCATCGTAGAATACATTAAAGCTTGGCTGGTTTAATGTGTCGCTTAAATCTAATGGTTGTTTGAACTCGTTTGTTAGCTTTACTTTAGCAATATCTGACATCTGCTTAAGGAATAATTTATCTTGTATGATTGCAAATGCCCAGGGCTCTAGATGCATGGCAGTTGGTGCCCTAACTGCTGCCTCTATCAAACTACGAATCTTTTTTACCTCAACTTTCTCAGACGTATAAGCACGTACAGACCTTCTCGCTAGAATAGCTTGGCATACATTTAATTCACCGATTGTATTATTCAATGCAAACCTCAACTCAATATTCGAATTCGATATGTTGAAGTTATTAAGGTAGCAACAATTGTCTTGGAATATAATCCGCGCTAACACCTATACAGAACTAATAATGTAGAAGCAAGGAAATGAATATTTGATATCGTTAATCGAAAATTCCGCCCTCACGCGCAATACTGGCTAAATCTAACAAATTAATGGCTCCAGTTTTATGCATGATTTTTGACTTATGAATCTCTACCGTCCGATGACTGATTTTCAACCGCCGCGCTATTTCTTTATTAGGAAAACCATTAATTGCTAATAGCATCACTTCTCTTTCACGATCAGTTAAGTCTTTAAGTAAGTTTTTTGCCTCTTGGATACTTGCTTGTTCAGAGAGTTTTTTATCGCTCTCTATGATGGCAGGCCTAATAGATGCCAATAATTTCTCTCTAGTTACAGGTTTAGTCAAAAAATCATATGCACCTGCTTTAATAGCATCAACACTCATTGGTATATCACCATGCCCTGTCAAGAAGATTATTGGCAGAAGAATGCTTCTATCTATCATCAATTTTTGAAGTGCCAAACCGTTGATTTGAGGCATACGCACGTCCACTACCGCACAGCCAAGCACTTCTTGTTGATAGGCCGATAAAAAAGCTTCTGCACTTTCAAAGGTTTTTACAGAATACTTTTCTTGCTCTAACATCATAGACAACGCATCCCTTACGGCAGGGTCGTCATCAATAATAAAAATAGTTGCTATTGTCATCTTTTATTTACTGTTCATCACTCACGAATGGCAAGGTTAAATGAACCGTTGCACCATTACTTTTGTTAACATCAAACCACAATTGACCGCCATTAGCCTCTATTAAAGAGCGACTGATGACTAGCCCCATTCCTACACCATGCTGCTTTGTAGTAAAAAATGGTTCAAAAATACGTTCTTTAGCATCATCTGTTAGGCCAGGCCCATTGTCCTGAATGATCACCTCAGCCATTTTCAATTCTGCATGTGTGCGCACCAACACCTGTATTTCTGCAATTGGCACACCTATATTTTGAGCCGCTTCTACGCCATTTCTTAATAGGTTGACCAGCACTTTTTGTAATTGCGTTCGATTAGCCAGCACTTTAGGTAATTCAGGTTCTAAGTCCAACTTAGACTTAAATCCACCATAACCATTATGTTGAGTAATGTGAAGCGCCTCAAGCACTACTTCATTTAAGTCAGTCGGTGCCAGCTCTACTTTACCTTTTTGTAAAAATTCCATCAGCTCATGTAAACTTTTACCAGCTCGGTGCGCTTGAGCCACACATCCTAAAAGACTACGATTTAACCTGTCAATATCCGGCTTTTCTGCCTTCAACGCAAATAAAGCTACTTCACTGTAAGCTGAAATGGCTGCCAATGGTTGATTAATTTCATGAGCAATTGCTGATGCTGTCTGAATCGCTATTTGTGTTGTTGATAGGGTTTCTAATTCAATTCGCTGTTCATTCAACCTCTGTTGCAATAATTTCTCTTTCGTAACATCTTGTACTACACCAAGCATGCGTACCGCTTGCCCTTCGCTGAATAGCACCCTACCAGCAACATATAACCATGTTACAAACTTATTTTGATTGTTGTTAATGCGAAATTCGATTTGATAATCGCCATCATCTAATGAAGCTGTTGCCTGTGCAAACATCGCTTCCCATTTAGGTCGATCAATTACATCAATTGCATCAACGAAATCTTGCTGGCTAATTACCACATTCCTCTGAAAGCCAAATAACTTGTGAGCCAATGCGTCACACTGTGCGCTATCAAGTAACAAATCCAAATCAAAAACACCCAATCCTGCTGACGCTTTAGCAAGTCGTAAGCGCTCTTCACTCACCTTGAGTGAGGATTCGACCTCCAATAACCGATTAATGGTATGAAAGGTAACTAAAATGTAGTTTTCATTATTACTCTTGATGGGACTTAAGCTAATGTCTACTGGTATTTCATTGCCATCTTTTGTTAATAGCACCAAGTTCTGGCCTTTACCCATTTCGCGTTTTTCAGGTCGCTGAGAAAAGTCGCCCCTTAAAAATATGTGATGTTCACGATAAATTTTAGGCATGAGCGCCTCAACAGAAAGTTCTGTCAACTCATCAGCGGTATACCCTAATAATTGCTCAGCTGATTCGTTAGCTAATACAACGTTGCCATGCGCATCTACCAGCAAGGTAGCATCAGCCATTGAATTAAAAAGTGAGAAAAAGCTTAAATTTTTTAATAACTTAGTCAAGATTATGTGTAATCATAAGATATTAATGTCTAGTATATGCAAAATAGGAGTAAGAATAAAATCTAATTTTTGCTACTTGGATGACTAGTCTCTAGATAAGCACGTAAGGGTTAACCCTTACGTGTTTACACGCATTCTAAAATGCATATTGCAGCTGTAAATTATCATCCTCGGTAGTAGTCTGCTAAAACCAAAAGACCTCCCTTACAGTTACTACTGCCAACTATTTCAAATAGATATTTATAAGGAGAGCAGATATGGCGAATAAGGAAAGCATTCAAGTAAAAAATAAAAACTCAAATGAGGGTTCATTGCTCAAGCACCCACTTCTTGAGATGGAAAAGGCATTTGATCGTTTTTTTGGCAATGGTTGGAATTTGCCAACCATGTGGCATATGCGGGATTTTCCTAGCATTGAAATTGAAGGTACTCGACTTCCCAAAATAGACTTAATTGATCGTAAAAACCAAATGTTAGTGCGTGCTGAGCTACCAGGATTGGACAAAAAAGATGTTGATGTAACGCTAAACGATAACATGCTACTCATCAAAGGACAGACAAAGACTGAAGAAGAAAAAGAAGAAGGCGAATATCATCGTCACGAGATACAAAGTGCTTCTTTTGCTCGTTCTATTTCAGTCCCTAGCAATATTGACGCATCGAAAATAACAGCGACACTTAAAGATGGCGTACTTGAGGTCACACTACCAAAAAATAAAGCATCGTCAAAACAAACAATAAATGTGAAATAGAGCGACAACTATCGCTAAAACATTCTTGAGCAAGAAATGATAGTCTGTGAAGCAAGCACCATACGTTTGCTGCTTGCTTCATGGGTATACAGTAACCATGAAAATCAAAGTATTATCTTTAAAACTGTCACTTCCCTCTTAGTGAAATTATGTTTCTACTATCTAATTATAAGGGTTTACACGGATAACAATCAGCTGCAGATAGCGCTATAGTATAGCCTGAAGTTTGAGATTTATCATTTTTAGCCACATGATTATTAAGCAAATAAAGGAATTACAATGAAAAACGCATCACGATTAATCAAACTATTGATGATTACATGTTTATCAATCCCCGTATTAAGCATGGCTGAAGAAGCAAAAACCACTGAAGAATATCAATGCGATGCGAATGAATTCAACCTCATGCCAATTGCCACGGAGGAAGATGCTTCCATTAATTATGTCACTGGTGGGGTTTGCATAGATGAAGCAGAATTAATGAAAAGTATTGCCAATAATTTCCCGCTAGAAATTGTCTTGGTAGAAAAATCAGATGAGAATGAGAAAGAAAACTACATTGCCGACGTAAGAGTAGTCATTACAGATACCAAGAAAGAGAAGAAATTCTTGGATGTACATACGGAAGGTCCTTTTTTGCTAGTTAATTTACCAGACAACAGATACCTGGTTACTGCTGATCACAATGGCGTTAGCAAAGAATATAAAGTCAATATTGATAACAAGAAACACAAAAGAATTGTTTTTTTATGGCCAGCTGATTAAGCGTTTATGACCAGCTCGACAAGAGAGTGAGAAGATATGATGAAAAATAGTGCTAAGAAACCAGTAAATGATTTTCAACATACACTAAAACAACTGGCACAACCAAGTGGAAAGTTTCCAGTTGCCTTTGAAAATGAGCTAAAGAGACTTATTAGAGAAGAAGCTTACTCTCTCGCCGAACAAGATGGCTTTAAAGAATCACCAGAGCATTATTGGTACACGGCAGAAGAAAAAGTCTACCGCAACCATTAAACGCTTGATATAGAAGCCTTAATAAAACTTCAGACACTATCAGTTCATTTAGTGTCTTAGAGACAACCGAAACAGATATCCGTATTTCAAGCTTATCCTTGCTTTACCGTAACAATTATGCGTTGTTGATATACAATACAATCAACTAGTCTAAAAAAGATACCAATGCAATCAGAATCTTATCTGCAATTCCTCGGAGCAACAGGTACTGTTACCGGTTCTAAGTATCTATTGAGGGCTAGTGGTAAAAACATTCTTATCGACTGTGGCCTTTTTCAAGGTTTTAAACAGTTACGCCTGCGTAACTGGAAACCCCTACCCTTCAGCCCAAAAAAAATAGATGCAGTTATTCTGACACATGCCCATATTGATCATTCAGGGTATTTACCATTACTCGTAAAAAATGGTTTTAAAGGACCAGTGTATTGCACATCAGCTACGCGTGACTTATGCGAAGTCTTGCTCATGGATAGCGCCAGACTTCAAGAACAAGAAGCTGAATATATGAACAAGCATGGTTTCTCTAAACACAAGCCAGCACTACCCTTATATACAACAGACGATGCACTAAAAAGCCTGCAGCTTCTACAAGCAGTAGATTATGCTCAAGAGCAGTCACTAGGCAGTTCACTAAAGTTTCACTTACTAAACGCAGGTCATATTCTTGGCGCTGCAATGGTTTATATCAACAATAATCAAGAGTCGATTCTTTTTTCAGGAGACTTAGGTCGCCAAAATGACTTGATTATGAAAGCACCAGCGATTGTAAAAAAAACTGACTATTTAATTCTGGAGTCCACTTATGGAAACAGATTGCACGAAAAAGAGGATCCGCTGGATAAATTAGCTGACATCATCAACCGCACAATACAACGTGGAGGCGCTGTAATTATTCCTAGTTTTGCAGTCGGTCGGGCTCAATTACTGCTTTATTACATTCATTTACTTAAATCGAAAAACATTATTCCTAATGATTTACCCGTTTACCTTAATAGCCCGATGGCGCTAGAAGCTACTGCCATTTTTGACAATCATCCAGGAGAACACCGTTTATCTGTTGAGCAATCTGAAGCTTTATGCAAAACACCTGAAATCATTACAAACGTTGAAGACTCGAAAAGACTTAATCAACGAAAAGGGCCCATGATCATTCTTGCTGGCAGTGGCATGGGTACTGGGGGTCGCGTTATTCATCACTTTAAGGCTTTTGCACCCGATGCGCGCAACACTATATTATTCTCTGGGTTTCAAGCAGGTGGAACAAGAGGAGCTGCGATGGTCGAAGGCGCAAAAGAAATTAAAATTCATGGTGAATATGTTCCTGTTCGCGCAGAAGTCAGCTCGATCAATAGCTTATCAGCACACGCAGACGTGAATGAAATTATGGATTGGCTAAAGCATTTTGATCAATCACCTAAACAAACCTTTATTACACATGGCGAACCAATTGCAGCAGATGCACTACGTTTAAGAATCAAAGAGCAATTAGATTGGGAAACTTATATTCCAGACTATTTAGAGACTGTAAATCTAAGTAATATTGCATCCAATATAATTGCGTTGGAGGATGAATGAGCGACAGAGTAAGTGAAATACTGGATCAAATCACTAAACTAGAAGATGAGTTAAGAATTGCACTTAGTGAGCAACCATCAAGCATATTTTTCAAAATAAAGGGTAAGCGGATAGAGTTTGAACAATCAATCAAAGAAACCCATAAACGATTAAAAACTAGCTTCTTTCGTTGGCTTGTGACAAACCGACCACAAAACCTGTTAACAGGACCAATAATTTACAGCATGATTATTCCGCTTGTGATAGCTGATATTTTTATCACCTTTTATCAAATGAGTTGCTTTCCTATCTATGGTATCAAGAAAGTCTCACGAAAAGACTATATTATTTTCGACAGACACCATCTCAACTACTTAAATTTTATAGAGAAATTTCATTGTAGTTATTGTGCATATGGTGCTGGTGTCATTGCTTACATTGGTGAAATAGTGGCTAGAACAGAGCAATACTTTTGCCCTATCAAACATGCTCATAAGATACTAGGCACACATCATCGCTATATGAAATTCATAGATTATGGTGATGCTGAAAACTATGAGACTAAGTTGGAAAAATATAGGCAGCGCCTCAACGATGAGAGGCATAAAGACTAGTTATAAAAAAACCAGTGTCAGCACATGGCTTCACTGGTTTAAATGTGGTGGCGGAAGAGGTGAGATTCGAACTCACGGTGGGCGTGAACCCACGACAGTTTTCAAGACTGTTGCATTAAACCGCTCTGCCACTCTTCCGCGAAGGGCGAATTATAGCAAAGAATTACGTGTCGTGAATATCCAAATCAGGAAAAAGTGCATCTTTAAAGCCAAATTGTTTGAAATTTTTAATTCTCATTGGGTATAACACGCCATCTAAGTGGTCACACTCGTGCTGAACTACCCGCGCATGAAATCCATCTACTGTTCGATCAATCTGATTACCATACTGATCGACACCGGAATAATGGATTGATTGATAACGCGGTACAACACCAAACATATCAGGTACCGATAAGCAGCCTTCCCATCCGTCTTCCATTTCTTCACCAATTGGACTAATGATTGGGTTAATGAGCACTGTGTATGGCACATGGTCAGCATCTGGATAGCGTGGATTGTTACGCGTCTCGTCTTTGCTACCAAATATGACTAGGCGCTGACTCACTCCTATTTGTGGTGCAGCAAGACCTGCCCCATTCAGATGAGCCATGGTGTCTTCCATATCTTTAATTAACGCATGCAATTCAGGCGTATCAAATTCATTTATTGGCGAGGCTTTTTGCCATAATAAAGGGTCGCCCATGCGTAATACAGCTTTAATAGCCATAAATCAATATATCTTCACTGTTTCTTTGATAAGAAATCGCACTTTTTCCATTGTAATTGCCAGTTGCTCTAACATGGATTCATAACTAATGTTTTCAGCACTTTCACCTCTGCCTGCCGCATGATTAGCAACCGGACATAAGGCTGCATACTCTAGCCCTAGCTCCCTAGCTAAGGCCGCTTCTGGCATACCTGTCATACCGATAATGGTTGCTCCATCTCGCTCATGACGATCAATCTCTGCAGCTGTCTCTAACCTAGGACCTTGCACACAAGCATAAATTCCACCATCTTGAAGAGGTTGCTCAATATTGGCAGCTGCTTGCTTACATAACTCGCGTAATGATGCAGTGTAAGGCTGTGTGAAGTCTATGTGCATAACTGGCTTCTCAACACCATCATGGTATGAGTTTTCCCGAGCATAGGTATAGTCAATAATCTGATGTGGCAATACAATATCGCCGGGGTTAAGTGATTTATTTATTCCACCTACCGTCGCAACAGCGATCAAGCTTTCAACACCTACCGAGTGCAATGCCCATATGTTCGCACGGTAATTAATCGCATGTGGTGGTATTTTGTGCCCACCGCCATGTCTGGCTAAAAAAACCACTTCTACACCACCAAGATCACCAAAAATCAAGGGTTGTGAAGCATCTCCATATGGTGTCCTTACTATTTGACGCCTGATAATTTCCAAATTATCGAATTGTGTTAAACCTGTTCCGCCTATAATTCCAATCATATTTCACCTTTAGTCTTTTGAAACATTATATAGCCTATTAAGGCCCTATAGCTCAGCAAAATTCTGTGGCATACTCTTTTTATGAATACAGAAAACTTAATGATTGACACACAAGACAGTATGACTGTTGCGCGTGAGCATTACGAAAACTTTCCGGTTGCATCGATTGCTTTACCAAAGCGTATGCGCCACCCAGTTGCTTTGATCTATAATTTTGCTCGCCAAGCTGATGATATTGCTGATGAGGGGCATTATAAACCTGAACATCGACTAGCCATGTTAGAGGGCTATAAAAAGCAGCTAGATATCATTAGTGAAAATGGTCAGAGTAAATCTGCTTTTTTTAGAGAGTTTGGCGAAATGATTCATCGTGAAGGTCTTCCGCTGGAGCCTTTTTATGACTTGCTATCGGCATTTAGTCAAGATGTAACAAAAACGACATACAAGAATTTTGAAGAGGTGCTCGATTATTGCGAGCGTTCAGCGAATCCAATTGGCATTTTGCTTTTACATTTATTCAATAAAGTATCGCCTGAAAGTTTAGCGTACTCAAATAACGTCTGTACCGCCTTGCAACTCATCAACTTTTATCAAGATGTTGCGATCGATTTCGACTCTACGTATCACAAGAAAAGAGTTTATTTATGCCAAGACGAAATGAAGGAATTTCAGGTAACTGAGGCGCAAATTGCCAGCCAACATGTGAATATTCATTGGGAACAATTTATGTTGTTCAATATCGAGCGTGCGGAGGCAATGCTCAAAGCTGGTAAGCCACTAGAGCACATTCTACCTGGTAGAATGGGTTTGGAAATGCGGATGATTATAGCTGGTGGTGAGCAAATAATTTACAAGCTAAAAAAAGTTAGAGGTGATATATTTAAGCATCGACCAACACTTAAGGCTTGGGACTGGCCGCTAATATTGCTCAAAGCCCTCCTTTAATTATTTATGACACCTCAGCAATATTGCAAAGAAAAAACAAAGAAAAGTGGTTCCAGTTTTACAGTTAGCTTCTTCTTCCTAGACAATAATAAGCGCGAAGCGATGACAGCTCTGTATGCCTTTTGTCGTGAGGTAGATGACGTTGTTGATGAGTGTACCGACTATAATGTTGCCCAAACCAAATTAAACTGGTGGAAAAATGAAATTGATCGACTATACGATCAAAAGCCACAACATCCTGTAAGCTTTGCTTTGCAACCTGTTATTCAAGCGTTTGGTCTAGCAAAAGAACACTTCCTTGAAATCATTGATGGTATGGAAATGGATCTGCGATTTAATCGTTATGCGGATTTCAAACAGCTTCAACTTTATTGCTACCGCGTTGCAAGTGTCGTCGGGTTATTAAGTGCTCAGATTTTTGGCTATAAGAACCGTAATACGCTCAAATTTGCACATGACTTAGGTATGGCATTCCAGCTAACCAATATCGTGCGGGATGTTGGTGAAGATGCACGTAGAGGTCGTATTTATCTGCCACTAGATGAGTTAAAAAAAGCAAAAGTTTCGGAAGATGATATTCTTCACAGCAAAAAGACACCTGAAGTCCAAGAACTGATTGAATATCAAATAGAACGTGCTGAAAGCTTTTATGATAAGGCGCTTCGTGAATTACCATTAGAGGATGCCAAACAACAACGGGCTGGCTTGATGATGGCCGCAATCTACCGGACCTTACTGAGAGAAATCCGAGCAGGCGGCGCGGAAAACGTGCTCACGCATAAAACTGTAATCCCTCCATTTAGAAAATTAATATTGGCATTAAAGGCATTTTTTAAGTATTCTTATACACATGTCTAAACCTGTACATGTTGGAATTATCGGTGGGGGAATTGCCGGATTATCTGCATCAGTAACGCTCGCAGAAAAAGGTATTGCTTGCAGCATTTTAGAGGCAGGCTCACAACTGGGTGGGCGCGCACGCAATGTCGCGGTTGAGTTTAATAGTCAGGTTGTACAGTTAGATAACGGCCAGCATATTTTACTTGGCGCTTACCACGAAACACTTAATTTACTCAAAAAGATAGGCGTAGATGAAAAACAGGCATTGATGCGATTACCTTTAACGTTAGAAATTAAGTCTCCTTCTGAGCCACATGCATTTAAGCTTCAAGCACCTAATCTACTGCCCTTTCCGTTTAATCAATTATTTGGTTTTTTATTTTGCAAAGGTTTGTCTATCGGCGAGCGGCTGTCGCTAATTAGCTTTATGCTGAGATTAAAACAGTCTCATTTCCATATACCTGTAGACCAACCCTTACAGCAGTATCTTACTCAAGAGCGGCAGCATGCCAATACAATCAAATTGTTATGGGAGCCACTATGTTTGGCAGCTCTGAATACACCAATTAACACTGCCAGTACTAAAATCTTTCTAAATGTGCTGAAAGACACTTTCAATGGGAGCAAAGCTGATAGCCAACTATTATTGCCTAAACAAGGCCTATCGGAACTGTTTGCACAACCAGTAGCAAACTACATACAGGCTCGCAAAGGCAAAGTACTGACTAACCATCGTGTCAAAACAATTCTGCCAACTGAAAATGGCTTTCAGGTGACCAGTAAAGACAAAACATTTGATTTTAGTCATCTTATTTTGGCGACATCTGCCCTGAGGCTGCAAGATGTAGCGGCTGGATTACCTAGATTAGCAGGAACAATTGAAACGACTAAACAATATCAATATCAGCCTATCTACACGGTTTATCTGCAGTATCAAAGCGATGCAAAACTACCCAGACCTATGATTGGACTTACAGATACGACAAGTCAATGGGTGTTTGACCGCGGTACTTTGTATGGTCAGCACGGTCTCATGGCCGTTATTATCAGCGCAGAAGGCATTCATCAAAAATTAACGCATGATGCCTTATCGCTAAAAGTAGCAAATGAATTACACCAAGCCTTCCCAGATCTTAAAAAACCGCTGTGGCACCAAGTAATTGCAGAAAAACGCGCTACTTTTGCATGTCTAGCTAATTTGCCAAGGCCTGGCAATAGCACCAGAGAACCCAAAATTTATCTGGCAGGCGACTATACTTATGCTGACTACCCTGCCACGATTGAAGGTGCCGTTAGGAGTGGTATAAACGCAGCAAGTATGATTGTTGTTTAGTTACCTCTCAAATAATTCAAAGCTTGATCAATTCGATCAACGGCGACTACTTCCATGCCCTTTAGCGCAGATTTTGGTGCGTTTCCTTTGGGTATTATCGCTTTTGTAAAGCCTAGTTTTGCCGCTTCTTTTAAACGTACTAATCCACCTTGAACAGGTCGCACTTCACCCGCTAAACCAACTTCACCGAATACAATAAGTTTACTATCTAACACTTTGTTTTTAAATGAAGATACAATAGATACTAATACAGCTAAGTCGGTAGCAGGCTCACTAATCTTAACGCCACCCACCGCATTGATAAATACATCCTGATCAAAGCAGGCTACACCGGCATGCCGACTTAAGACCGCAAGCAACATCGCAATACGGTTCTGCTCCAAACCAACAGACAATCGCTTCGGGCTGGGCGCGTGGCTGCCATCAACTAACGCTTGTATTTCGATCAGCAAAGGCCGCGTACCTTCCATTGTCACAGTGATACAACTACCTGCGACTTGTGTCTCATGATGTGATAAAAATAATGCTGATGGGTTAGAAACTTCGCGCAACCCTTTTTCAGTCATTGCAAAAACACCTAACTCATTTACCGCTCCAAACCGATTTTTAAACGCTCTTATCAGACGGAAAGTAGAGTTTTGATCACCCTCAAAATACAACACAGTATCAACAATATGTTCTAACACACGCGGACCAGCTAAAGCACCCTCCTTTGTTACATGACCAACTAAGATGACAGTGATGCCAAGCTGCTTTGCTAAGCGTGTTAATTGTGCAGAACATTCACGTACTTGCGCAACAGAGCCAGGGGCTGATTGCAGCGCTTCTGAGTAGACTGTTTGAATTGAATCAATTACGGCTATTCGCGGTCTATTTTCCTGCAATGTCAACAGTATCTTTTCTAGATTGATTTCAGCCAACAAATTGACTTCATTCGCATCCAGCCCTAGTCTTTTTGCTCGCATAGCAATCTGCTGTGGAGACTCTTCACCACTCACATAGATAGCTTGATTCGTTTTCCCTAAATGGCACAGCACCTGAAGTAACAGCGTTGACTTTCCAATACCAGGGTCACCACCAATCAGAATGACACCCCCCTCAACCAAACCACCGCCTAAAACGCGGTCAAATTCAGCAATATGGGTTGGTTGACGATGAACATCGGCCGCTTCTACAGCACTCAGTTTTTGCAAACTGCTACTTTGTGCTAAACCTTCGAACTTGTTGCCATATCGATTGGCGCTAGTTGAGGGCTCTGCAACACCTTCTACCAGTGTATTCCAAGCCATGCAGCTTGGGCATTGCCCCTGCCACTTTGGCTCACTGGCACCACATTCAGTACAAATATAAATACTTTTTACTTTAGCCACTATTCAACTGCCTTCAGTGGTACACGCGGTGCTACAGCACACAATAACTCATAACCAACCGTGCCGCTGGCTTCTGCAACAGCATCGACAGGTACTGTATTACCCCATAATTCAACTGAGGATCCGACATTAGCCTCAGGAATATCGGTCAAATCACAAAAAAGCATATCCATTGAAACGCGGCCAATTGTTCTCGTTATTTTCCCTGCAACGGCAATAGGAGTTCCTGTTGGCGCGTGTCGTGGATAACCATCCGCATAACCACAAGCGACTATTCCTATACGCATATTTTTCTCTGCGACAAATGTCGCACCATAGCCAACACTATCACCTTTTGTTAAAGACTGAATTGCCAAAATTTCTGAAGTAAACTGCATTGCTGGTTGTAAACCAAAATCGGCTGCAGGCACTGTGGCTACTGGTGTAGCGCCATAGAGCATAATGCCTGGGCGCACCCAATCTGCGTGTGCTTCAGGATACCGAAGAATAGTAGCTGAATTAGCTAATGAAACTGGATTCGGCAAACCCTGTGTCGCCTCTATGAATCTTTTATGCGCAAGTTGAATACCAGTCGACTCATCTGCCGTGGCGAAATGCGTCATTAATGTTATGTTAGCAACATTTAGACAGCTTGATAATTGTTGATAAGCTGCTGAAAATGCGGAAGGTGTAAAGCCTAAACGGTTCATCCCTGTATTCATTTTAAGGTGAATGTTAATTGGCTTTGCAAGCTTAGCTTGCTCAAGCATCTTTATTTGTGCATTGTTGTGAATAACGATGCTTATATCAAAGCTGGCTGCTATACGGAGTTCTTCTTCATCAAATACACCTTCTAGGAGTAATATTTCCTGAGTCACTCCTGCTTCTCTCAGATCAATCGCCTCACTTACATTCAATGTCGCAAATGCATCTGCAGCCATCAGTGCATGTGCAACTGGTACTAATCCGTGCCCATATCCATTTGCTTTAATTACAGCCATGATTTTTGCATGTTGAACATGCTGTTTAACGACATTCAAGTTATGTTGCAAAGCTGAAGATGAAACAATGGCTTGTATAGGTCTCATGTCTTATTCAGTAGGCAGATAATCTGCATTTGCAAAATCTTCAAACCTTGTATTTGCCCCGATAAATGTCAAACGCACACGTCCAATCGGGCCATTACGCTGTTTTCCAACAATAATTTCTGCAGTCCCTTTATCGGGACTGTCTGGGTTATACACTTCATCACGGTAGATAAATAGAATTAAGTCAGCATCCTGCTCAATAGCACCAGATTCGCGTAAATCACTCATCACAGGACGTTTATCTGGTCGCTGCTCTAGTCCACGATTAAGTTGAGATAATGCAACCACTGGGACATCTAATTCTTTTGCTAATGCTTTAAGTGAACGGGATATCTCTGAAATTTCTGTCGCGCGATTTTCAGTTCTAGTCCCTGCTGGCGCAGCCATCAACTGTAAATAATCAACGACAATCAACCCTAATTTCCCAGTCTGCCGATGGAGACGTCTTGCCCGCGCCCTAACATCAAAACTGCTTAAGCCTGCCCCCTCGTCAATAAAAATTGGTGCTTCGTTAAGTCTCCCAAGCGCAGTGGTAAGCTTTTCCCAATCTTCATCCTGCAATTGACCTGTCCGCATGCGATGTTGGTCTAAACGACCAATTGATCCAATCATACGCGTTGCTAGTTGTGTTGCGCCCATTTCCATTGAAAAGACAGCAACAGGCAAACCGGTATCCAAAGCAACGTTTTCAGCAATGTTGATTGAAAATGCAGTCTTACCCATAGATGGTCGACCTGCGACAATAATCAAATCTCCACCATGAAGACCTGAAGTCATTCGATCTAAATCTGCAAATCCTGTTGGAATACCAGTCACTTCACTTTGATCTTCACGGGAAAACAATTCATCAATTTTTTCTGCGACTTGCGGAAGCAGCTCTTTAATGTCTTGAAACCCTTGACCACTTCTATTACCACCTTCGGCAATTTGAAAGATTTTAGCTTCTGCTTCATCTAACAACTCTTGTGCATCTTTGCCGTTCGGATTGTAGGCGCTGTCTGCGATACCTGAACCAACCGTCACCAGCTTTCTCATGACGGCACGTTCACGGACAATCTCAGCATATCGTCGTATGTTGGCTGCAGTAGGTGTATTTTGTGCTAAAGAACCTAGGTAAGCGATACCACCCACACTCGTCAGTTCAGCAGTGCTTTCCAACGATTCAGCAACAGTCACAATATCTGCAGGACGGTTACGCTCAATTAATTTAGCAATATGTTGATAGATGGTTTTATGATCATGCTGATAAAAATCATCAGCAGTTAAAATATCGGCCACTTTATCCAGCGCCTCATTTTCCAGCAACAAGCCGCCGATAACGGACTGCTCGGCTTCAACTGAGTGTGGAGGAAGTTTTAATGAGTCTAATTGTTGTTCTGCCATAGGACGTCATTATACGCACAAAGCAATACACAGATAAGATAGCAGGCATGAAAAAAGGCGAACATAGTTCGCCTTTTTCTCAAACACATTTTGAAGACTAATTTTTATGCTTCAGCAACAACATTGACTGTGATATCAACAACCACGTCATGATGCAGCGCGATACTTACCGGGAACTCACCAACTGCTTTCAGCGGACCAGCAGGCAAGCGCACTTCTGATTTTGCTACTTCAACACCCTTGGCTGTTAATGCACTTGCGATATCAAGGTTTGTAACAGAACCAAACAACCGACCATCTTCACCTGCTTTTTGTGCAATTTCAACAGATGTACCGGCTAATTTGTCACCACGTGCTTTCGCTGCAGTTAAAATGTCAGCTTGTTGTTTTTCTAATTCTGCACGACGGGCTTCAAACTCAGCTTTGTTAGCTTCTGTTGCACGTTTAGCCTTACCTTGTGGAATTAAAAAATTACGTCCAAAGCCATCTTTTACTTTAACGATATCGCCTAACGCGCCCAAATTAGCCACTTTTTCCAATAAAATAACTTCCATTTTTATTCTCCTTAGCCTGGGTGCTTATCTGTGTATGGTAACAATGCCAAGAAACGTGCACGCTTAACGGCTTTAGTTAGCTGGCGTTGGTATTTCGCTTTTGTACCTGTCATACGAGCAGGAATGATTTTTGCGTTTTCTGAAATAAAATCTTTCAGTAAATCGACATCTTTGTAATCTACTTCTTCAATGCCTTCTGCACTAAAACGGCAGTAACGGCGGCGTTTGTACATATCTCTTGCCATGTTGAACTCCTAATCTTTTCATTTAGATATAAATCTAATCGTTTATATCAATTCAATTTTTTTAATATGCAATACCAGTTGTGTACTTTTTGCGCTTTGTTTGGCTATAAAGCCAAGAGCACGTAAATTTGTACCCAGTTTTATGTTCGTATTAGCTAAATCACCGATGGCAACCGCTTTTATTTCACATTCCACTTTTCGTTTGTAACCTGCCTCTACATCCTCAGAATCATGCTTGATTACAAACCTTAACAACGGTAATCCTGCTGGTGTGTAACGTAAGTCATCGATTTGGATAACTTGCCCGCTAATCGCCAGCTTATTCAATTTTTACTCAGCAACCTCTTCAGCTGTATCTTCTTCTGAATCCTCAACGTCATCAGATTTATCTGAAGCATTGCTCAATACTGATTTAGATTTTTCTTCTTTCATCATTGGGCTAGGCGCTGTAACTGCAGTTTTTGTACTGAATGTTAAGTGGCGTAATACAGCGTCGTTAAATTTAAAGCCATGCTCTAGCTCTTCTAACGTTGCTTGATCACATTCAATGTTCATTAACACGTAGTGTGCTTTATGGATTTTGTTGATTGGATATGCCAATTGACGACGGCCCCAATCTTCTAAACGATGGATCGTGCCATTGTTTGAGCTGATGAGTGTGCGATAACGCTCAATCATTGCAGGCACTTGCTCGCTTTGATCAGGATGCACAATGAATACTACTTCGTAGTGACGCATGAAATCTCCTTATGGTTAAAGCCACCCAACCAGCCCTTTCATGATAGGCAGTCGTCAACAAAACGACTTTGTGGTGTGACAAGGTTTATGTAAGGGCGTGATTATAGTGAAATTATGTTTATGAATCAAATGCTTTATAACAAATCATCACCATATATTTTTATTTATCCAAAAAATTTAATAAAAATATATTTGGGTTGCACGCCAAGGCAGTGCATAATAGGCGCTCTTAATAAAAAAACAAGGCTAATGTTAGCCACTCAATTTAACGATAAACTAAGGATATAAAATGGCAGAAGCAAAAGGTTTAGCAGTTCCAGTTAAAATGAAAAGTGAATTAGCAGCGCTGACTGGTGCAGATGCACTACCACGCACTGAAATCACAAAAAAAATCTGGGATTACATTAAAGCTAATAAACTACAAACTAAATCTGTTAACGGTGCGCCAACTGGTGAAGGTAAATATATCGTTACTGATGCTAAGTTATTGCCAATTTTCAAAAATACAAAATCAACTAGTAAATCAGGCAAAGTAACTGATTTAACAAATATTAAAGAAGGTGAAACTGTTGACATGATGCAAATGGCAGCAATCGTTGGTGCTAACATAGCTTAACAATACCGTTTGCCCAAGCATGGGCTAGTAGATAAAATGAGTCATATAGCATAATGCTAATGACTCATTTTTATTTAGGCCTGCACAATGAAAAAAGCAATTATCTTATCCGGTATCCTGATTTTTTTGGTGATTGCTTGGTTTCTAGCTTCGCCACTATTCATAAATGAAACTGTAGATGAGGCACTTCCATCAAAAGAAGAACTAATGGCAATGCCAGATGAAGAGCGTCAGCAGACCATGCAAATAATCACTGAAAAAATGGCATCTATGCCAAACAAGACCATGCAAGAGGAAATGGTGATGCATTCACCTGAATTGGTTAAGCAAGGTACATTTCAAGACTCGGACGCTATACATCAAGGAAGTGGAAAAGCGTTAATTTATCAATTAGAAGATGGTTCATACCTGCTGCGCTTAGAAGACTTTAAAGTGACAAATGGTCCTGATTTAATGGTTTATTTGGTTAAAAACAGCAATGTGAGCAAAGCCGCCGATGTGACTGATGGTTACATCAACCTAGGTGATTTAAAAGGCAATATCGGAAATCAAAACTATATCATCCCTGCAGGTACTGATATCGCTAAGTACAATAGCGCTGTTATCTGGTGTGAATTATTTGGTGTACTGTTTTCACCTGCAACGTTACAAGCTAATTAAACTTCTTATATGAAAATTTCCGCCGTACTTTTTGACATTGGAGGTGTTTTAATCGAACTAGATGGATTACCCTCACTCGCAAAGCTTTTAAATAGCGAACAATCTCATGATGAAATCTATAAAAACTGGATGAGTTCACCTTCGGTCATCGCCCACGAAACGGGCAAACTGTCTGCGGATGAATTTGCCATGAGGGTTGTTGAGGACTTACAAATAGACTTATCTCCAGATGCTTTTATGCAAAATTTTGCCACTTGGATTGTCGGCACATTTCCTAATACGTTCGAGTTGCTTGAAGCAATCCCACCTCACATCCCTCTAGCAGCGCTGAGTAACACTAGTGCAGCCCACTGGATACATGTAGAGGCGACTGGGTTAACCCAAAAGTTAGACCATTTATTTCTTTCCCATGAAATTGGCCATCTAAAACCTAATCATGAAGCGTTTCAAGCCGCAATTGATGGTTTACAACTTCCGGCTGAAGAAGTTATTTTCTTTGATGACAATATTGATAATGTGATCGCTGCTAGCGCTTTCGGCCTTAAAGCACATCAAGCGTTTAACCCTACACAAGCTAAGCAGATACTGAATCAATACGGCGTTATTTAGGCTATCCATATTGTAGGCTTGCATCTACTCAGCTTGCATATTAAGCTTGTTAAACAAATATAAAGACAGAATACCGAGGAGCGAAAAATGAAACTGGAGTCAATAGCACTACATCACGGATATACATCTGAAGCAACGACTAAAGCAGCAGCAGTTCCTATTTATCAAACCACTTCATATACATTTGATAATACGCAACATGGAGCGGATCTGTTTGACCTAAAAGTAGTTGGCAACATTTATACCCGCATCATGAATCCTACAACTGATGTATTGGAACAACGCGTGGCTGCAATGGAGGGTGGCATCGCTGGTTTGGCGCTAGCATCTGGAATGGCAGCAATTACCTATGCTATACAGTGCATTTGCGAGACTGGTGACAATATCCTCAGTACAAGTCAACTTTATGGTGGCACTTATAATTTATTTGCACACGCCTTCCCACGCCAGGGGATTGAAGTGCGTATGATTTCTCATGATGACTTTGCTGGTTTTGAAAAAGCAATTGATAGCAAAACAAAAGCTATTTTTTGTGAATCCATAGGTAATCCTGCTGGCAATGTCGTTGATATTCAAAAATTATCAGAAATTGCACATAAACATGGCATTCCTGTGATTGTTGATAATACTGTTGCAACGCCTTATCTATGCAGGCCTTTTGAGCTTGGTGCCGATATCGTTGTGCATTCTTTAACTAAATATATTGGCGGTCATGGGACGTCTATCGGCGGCATGATAGTAGACTCTGGAAAATTTGACTGGGCTGCTCATAAAGAGCGCTTTGCAGTGCTAAATGAACCAGATCCTTCCTATCATGGTGTTGTATATACGGAGGCACTGGGCCCAGCAGCCTATATCGGTCGCTGCCGTGTAGCGCCACTGAGAAATACTGGCGCCGCTATCTCCCCTATGAATTCATTCCAGATTTTACAGGGCCTGGAAACATTAGGATTGAGAATGGAAAGGCATTGTGAAAACGCCGAGAAACTTGCTGAGTACTTACACAATCATCCTAAAGTAAACTGGGTTAACTATGCTGCATTAAAAGACAGCCCATATTATGCTAACTGTCAAAAAATTACACACGGCAAAGCATCGGGAATATTGAGTTTTGGTATTAAAGGTGGCAGCAAAGCAGGTGAACAATTTATTGATGCTTTGGAAATGATTCTACGTTTGGTCAATATTGGTGACGCCAAATCATTAGCTTGCCACCCTGCATCTACAACACATAGGCAGCTAAATGAAGAAGAGTTAGCTAAAGCTGGCGTTAGTGCAGATTTGGTTAGAATCTCAGTTGGCATTGAGAATATAGATGACATTATTGCGGATATCAGCCAGGCACTAGATAAAGTAGGTTAAGTAAACTTAACGCTGCGAAAGCAAGGCAAGCAATATAACAAAAAGTACAATAGAGATCCCCTTCCAAAATGCGACTGGATTTCTTTCGATAAGTGGGGGGCGTACTTTTTTTAGAAATGTTTTATTCGGCTGCTTCAGATCGAATACCAACTCGGATAAAGCCTCATAGCGTTTGCTGGGTTCTGGATGAACTGCCTTCATAATCGCATCATCTATCCATAGTGGTATGTCTCTGCGTAAATGACGTATAGCATCATACCTTAACTGCATTTGCTCTTTTTTTGTTTTTATTTTAGCTACATTGGTTCCGTAGGGCAGTTTACCCGTCAGCATTTGGTATGCAATCACCCCTAGTGAATACAAATCAGAACGTGTAGTCCCCTCCTCTCCAATAAAATACTCTGGCGCGCTGTATTGTGCTGTTCCTAGAATCGGATCTTGTACAATTGGCGATGTAATTTCTGCTAGCCCTGCAACGCGTGTAGCGCCAAAGTCAATAATTTTGACCGTTCCTGTCTGGTCAATCATCACATTGGCGGGCCTTAGATCTTGATGCAACATTTCCAGACGATGGAATGCTCTTAAACCTTTCGCAATTTGTTCAATAATATCTCGCACTGCTTGCAGCTCTGGTTGCGGATTATCATGCATCCATTGCGTCAAGGTTATGCCATCAATGTATTCCATAACAACATAAAGATAGTGCCGATTTCTGTAATCTAAGCAGGGCTTCATCACATGGGCACTATTAATACGTTTAGCAATCCATTCCTCTAGCAAAAAGCGTTCTAAATAGGCTGGGTTATCACGTAAATCAACAGATGGTGTTTTCAACACCACCTGGGTTTGCGTTTCTATATCTTTGGCTAAATAAACGTGACTGCGACTTGAAGCATGAATCTCACGAATAATTTCGAAACCATCAAAAGTCATTCTTGGTTCTAGTTGTGGCGGAAATGGTAACTCTGTTAATTGCTGGTATAACTCATCAGCATTTTTCTCAGGTAAGTCGTTTATTCGTGCAAGTTGCAAAGTGAGATTATCTGTACTACCATTTGCTAATGCTTGATCCAGAATTAGTTCTGCAGCTAACTGCAAGTTGCTTTGATTTGCTTGTATCGTATTGGTAATAAACCGCTCTGTCGCATATTCATAAATGCCATCTGTTGCCAGTAAGAATATTTCGCCTTGCGAGACATTAATAGCTTGATAATCAATCTCAATGTGCTCATCAATACCTAAGCCTCGGCTTAAATAACTTTTATCTTCAGAAAGCCATACGCGATGGTCTTTTGTCAACTGTTCAAGTGCATTTTTATGAACACGGTAAACCCTTGTGTCGCCAACATGAATAATATGCGCAGTTGTCGATTTAAATATTACAGCACTGAACGTACACACGTAGCCTTTATCTTTGTCATATCGACTCACATGATTCTGATATGTTTGTGTGTGCAACCATGAATTGATTGCAACAAGGACACGCGTAGCTGCAGTTTTAACAGACCACACCTCTGGTGTACAGATGTAATCAGCCAAAAATCCTTTTACAGCAGCTTCGCTAGCCTCTTGACTAACAGCACTACTACTGATGCCATCGGCGATGGCAATAGCCACGCCTTTTGAACTGAGCAGCGGTTCTTCTGGCACACTGACAGCATAGAAGTCTTGATTTACCTCTTTGCGGCCTTTGTCCGATAGCTGGGCAATTTCAACAGTTAACTTTTTTGCCATCAATTGTGTTTGTAGCTCGCTAAAATATGTAGAAAAAAGCGCCTGATAAAACTTATCAGACGCTTTGATGATATCAATGATTTACCATGATTTATAGGGCAAAAATTTACCATTCATTGTGATAACGACGCGATCACCTTTAGGGTTTTCTTCTTTTCCTACTTCCATTGAAAAGTCAATCGCACTCATAATACCGTCACCAAACTTCTCCTGAATGACCTCTTTCAGGGTTGGCCCATAAACGCCAATAATTTCGTAAAGACGATAGATAAGAGGGTCCTGAGGCACTGTTTTATCCCACTCTTTAGTCGGATATGCCTGCAAGGCTGTTGCAATCTCTTCATTTAAGCCTAAATAACTGGCAATCGCTTCAGCTTGATCTTTGGTTGCACTATTCATTCCCAAACAAGCGGATGTCAACCATACAGGTGATACTTTTATATCTTCAGCTATTTTTTCCCAAGTTAGACCCTTTGCAACTTTTGCAGTCACAATAGCATCTGTCATCTGTTGTTTATTCATTAAACTTCTCCTTCATATCATCAGTTCGAGATTGCTTCAGCACAGTCTGTGCTGAAGCAACAAAGTAAATCACTTATTAAAGCGTACGCTTAGGTTTTGTTTTGACATGTGTTGTGTATAGCGTTAAACCAGTGAATGCTAGACCACCCACCAAGTTACCTAAAGCTGTGGGGATTTCATTCCAAATAAAGTAATCTGCTATAGAAAAGTCGCCACCCATAATCATGCTAAAAGGGAATAAAAACATATTTACCACGGAATGTTCAAAAGCCATGAAAAAGAACAGGAAGATTGGCATCCACATTGCAATCACTTTGCCACTCACGTTGGTAGAAATCATGGCACCGACAACGCCCATTGATACCATCCAGTTACAGAGCATGCCACGTACAAAAATTGTAAACCACCCTGCTAAACCATATTTTGCATAACCTAATGTCCTTGCTTCACCGATACCAGCCACTTTAGTAGCAATGGCCCCACCGTCTGTGTTGTAACCATAAGTGAATATAAATGACATCATGATTGCAACAGTCAACGCACCTAGGAAATTACCAATAAACACTAAACCCCAATTGCGCAAGATTTGCCCCCAAGTCACACCTGGCCGCTTATCTAGCCAGGCCAATGGTGTGAGCATAAACACGCCAGTCAGCAAATCAAAGCCCATCAGATACAACATACAAAATCCGACTGGGAATAAAATAGAGCCGATCAAATGTGAGCCTGTTGCAACGGCGATACTCACCGCAAATACTGCCGCTAATGCCAAGATAGCCCCTGCCATATAACCCCTTATGACAGTATCTCTTGCAGACATATAAATTTTAGATTCCCCAGCGTCGACCATTTTGGTCACAAATTCTGATGGTGCTAAATAAGACATAAATTATCCCCTTGCTAAATAGTAGTTTTAAATCATTAGTTCAAACGGTTGATACATACTTTCACTCTTGCTAACAAACTCTAATCTCCATACAAGTCCTTTTATTTGATAGTTTTGAAAACAAAAAAGGCGCCTTGAAATACCGTGAGTATTCACAGTATTTCAAGACGCCTTTGTCTTTAAATTTTTATTAACCCGCCATTTATTTTCCCACCTTTAGGAAAATGGCTAATATTTTATTACATCGTTGGATTATATAAATCGCTTACTGCTAAGCAAAGCACATGCCAATCTTTAAATTCACATTTAAATCATTGAGTTAAAAAATTAATAGTTAAAAATAATATGAGCGCAGGAGTGAATATACGCTAAAGAGCGCACTAAAATTGTGCATATGCACTATGCCAAATAGTTCTGCAGCCTATAAATAGTGTTGCGTTATGTATGGTAGATATCACTTATGCTCTTCTAGACGTTTATCTTCTTTTGGTAATTCATATGCATCAGCTACATAGCCAGGCCCCTTCATTATCATAATAAGAAAGCACCCTATTGCCAGCACGCCTACAAAAAACCAATAAGTAAACATCGCTCCTAAGCAAATATAAATTGTTTTGTATTGTGCTGCCGTAATAATTGAATTATTAACATAGATAAGAATAGCAGGAGATAGGATTAAGAATGTTCCTAGCATAAAAATCAGCGGAATTCTTTTCAGTATTGGCCATTCAATTCCAACTGGATATTGCGTCGAATTTGGCAACTTTTTAAAAAAATCAATCATGGGCCAACACCTAACGGCGAAAATAATATTAATGGGATAAGTTCTACATTATGCCTATAACAACGGTGATTACTTGATACAAATCAAGAATTAATCTTTTATCAAATCAGTGAAACCATTAAAATCTCAGCATTGAATAACTACTAAGCCGCTGCTTGTCATGATTTCAGACCAACTACGCTTCAACAAAACCATTGCGGACTTCGATGCGCTCAATGCACAGGACCCAAATACAGTCAGTATTGACGGTATACAAAAACCTAAAGAACTGGTTTATGCTCAAAGAATGACTGAAATGCTTAACCGCTATGCGCCTGAGGCGTCTGAATCACTTCAATTAGCGACTCGCGCACAGCATATCAAAAGATGGGCCATTCCGCGTAACGACTTTCCAGTGACAAAACCAGGTTATCTACAGTGGCGGAGCAAACTTAAAAGCTTGCACGCTGAAATCGCTGCAAAAATACTTAAAAATAATGGCTATGATGATGAAACAATAGAAAAAGTTTCTATATTGCTCAAAAAAGAGCAGTTGCGAGCAAATCCAGATACACAAACATTAGAAGATGTGATTGTTCTAGCATTTTTGGAGCACGACTTAGAAGCTTTTGTACAAAAATACAGCGACTACCCAGAAGAAAAGTTTTTAACTATTTTACGTAAATCTTATCTTAAAATGTCTGATAAAGGTCGCGCTGCCGCACTCAGTCTGATTAAAATTCCCGAGCATCTATTACCTGTAGTCCTAAAAGCCGTTGGATAATTCAAATCAAACTTTTTTTATCTATGCCAGCCGTTACAAACTCGCCAGGCAATTAAATCGGCAATGTCATTTTTACCTTGGTCCAACCAACTCAGGTAAAACCTACCATGCGCTCAACGCATTAACTGCAGCTAAAAGCGGTGTTTACCTAGCACCATTGCGCTTATTAGCAATGGAAGTAAGAGATAGACTAGTGGAAGCTGGAGTACCATGTAATTTAATCACAGGTGAAGAACGAATATTGATGGATGGTGCTAAGCATACTGCTTCTACCATTGAGATGATGCACAGCAATAAGGCTGTGGAAGTGGCTGTAATTGATGAAATACAAATGCTGCAAGATCCAGACCGAGGCCCGGCATGGACATCGGCATTAATCGGCGCGCCAGCCAAACAAGTGTTTATTTGTGGTTCCAATGCAGTTACAAACTTATGTACAAAAGCATTAGTAGCCCTAGATGAAAGTTACGATATTACTTACTTAGAACGTAAGACGCCGCTTTTATTTGAGGAAAAAAGCTTGTGTGGCAAACGCTATAGCAAACCGAAACTTAAGTCTCAATTGCAAAAAGGCGATGCAATAATCACCTTTAGCAGGAAAGACGTATTAACACTTTCTGCAAGATTCAGAAACTGGGGATTCAAAGTTGCTAGCATTTACGGCGCTCTTTCACCCGAGGTGAGACGGCATGAATCCGAACGCTTTTTATCGGGTGAAGCAGAAATACTAGTAGCAACTGACGCGATAGGAATGGGTCTTAATTTACCCATCAGAAGAGTTATTTTTGCCAATATTCATAAATTTGACGGAACTGCCTCACGCCTCTTAAATGCCACCGAAGTTCGTCAAATTGCAGGTAGAGCTGGCCGTTATGGCGTATATGAAACAGGTTATGTAAATGTAATGGAAGATGATGAGCAAATACACATTCGGCATATGCTAGACACCAATGACACTGCAAACATAAACCGTCTACCATTATCATTAAAAATCAGTGATTTAAAGAATATATCTGATAAATTACATTCAAATAGATTGGCGGAATGCATTGCTTATCTCACAGACCATCAGCTAAAAAGAGACGCCATATGTGAAACTACGCATGCCAATGCCCAATACACACAAGCGCTGATTGTTGACGAAGTAGCGCCGTACATGGCATTTAATGACAAATTTGTATTGGCTTGCGCACCACTCTCAATCCAAGTGCCTATTGAAAAGGACTACTTTATTCAATGCATACAAAGCATTTATCAAGATAAAGAACACCCTATCCCACTAGCTCCTAGCTGGCTTAATGGAGGAAGCGATAAACACCTCCAGGAAGCAGAAACACTCAGCCAACATATCAGCTTATATGCTTGGCTCAGTTACAAATTCCCCACTATTTTCACCAATCAATCAGCCATTCCATTACTGAGGAATATGGTTGCAAACTACATTAAACAAGCCTTATTAACACAAAAAGGTTATGGAGATACAAGCAAAGAAATCGAGCTGCATCAGCGAATCATAAGATAAAAAAGCTAGTTACCTAAAATAATCCTGACTTATTAATTGTATGATTAACAACTTAAACAGTTTATCCGTATAGAAATGACGATTTATTGCTGTACAAACGCTATAAAATCCTCAACTGGCATAGGTTTAGCGTATAAAAAGCCTTGCAGATATTCACATCCAACTTCAACTAATATTGCTTTCTGATCCTCTGTCTCAACACCTTCCGCAATCGTTTTTAAACCTAACTTATGAGCCATCACTACTATAGCCTCAGCTAGTGCCCTATCATTTGGATCAGTTTCAAGGTCGCGTACAAAAGAGCGATCTACCTTCAAAAAATCAATATTGAATTTCTTCAAGTAGAGCATCGCAGAGTAACCTGTGCCAAAATCATCAACGGCCAAACTGACGCCAGCATCTCGCAGACGATTCAGTTTTTTCATTATATCTATCTCATCACCTAATAAAAGACTTTCAGTGATTTCAATTACTATGTGTTCTGCTGGAACACCAATTTTAGTCAAATAATTAATCCAATTAACGCCAACATCAATTTGCGAGAATTGTCTCGCCGACATGTTTACACTTATTTGGCATGCCTGACTCTCTGTGGAACAGACACTCAGCCAGCGTAACATAGCTTGACCTGCTTGCTGGAATACCCAGTCCCCAATTTCATGAATGAGGCCTGTTTCTTCAGCGATGGGAATAAATTTGTCTGGTGGCACCATACCATGTTGTGGATGCTTCCATCTTATTAATGCTTCAGCTTTGACTACGCGCCCTGATATGGCATCAATAATAGGCTGTAGATATATTTCTAACTGCCCCTTGGGCATTGCTTCACGCAAATCGTTCGCCAACGAAAGTCGCTCTTGTACTTCCATTTGCATTGCTGGCGTAAAAAAACTAAAACCATTTCGCCCTCGTTGTTTAGCAGCATACATAGCTTGGTCTGCAGCGCTAATGAGACCTTCTATGGTATTAGTGTCTGATGGATAATTTGCTATACCAATGCTAGCTGTCAAATAAGAAACTTGATTTTCTAAAACAAAAGGCTTTCTAATTGCACTAATAATGCTTTGTGCAATACGACCAAGTTGCGACATTTCAGTTACCCCAGACAGTGCAATCACAAACTCATCACCCCCCATCCTGGCCAAAGAATCACTCTCGCGCATACATAGTTGTATGCGATTCGCCGCCTCAATTAGAATTTGATCACCCTGATGATGTCCTAATGTGTCGTTCACTTCCTTAAATCGATCAAGATCAATAAACAACAAAGATACATTTTCCCCAGTCCGCTTAGCTTTATTAACTTCCTCTTTTAACTTGTCATCGAACAAACGACGATTAGGTAAGCCAGTCAACATGTCATAGCTGGCTTGATGTTTCAATTGTGCTTCCGTATGTTTACGCTCAGTGATGTCACGCACCAAGGCAAAATTAAAACGCTGTCCTTCATATTCAATCAAATTGGCATTTACCTCTATTGGAACCAGTAGACCATTTTTAGCTCTGTGCATCGTTTCTAATGTTATTGTTTTTTTCTCTAGCAATTCTTTCCAATGTTGCTTCCATCTATCTGGATTATAGTCCGGATCAAAATCAGTAATCCTTAACTGCATTAACTCGTCCATAGTATAGTCAAGCATCTTACATGCCGCGTTGTTAACATGATGTATCCGGGCATCTTCATCGACCAAATACACAGCTTCACCCATAATATCTAATGCGTGATTCTGTAAAAAGACCAAGCCTTCGAATTTTTTTTGCTCAGTAATATCCAGTGATGTTCCTATAAAGCGAGTAGGCGTTCCGTCCTGATCAAAAAATGGCTCCCCACGTTCTTGAATATATTTTACTCTGCCATCTGGGAACAGTAATCTATGATCAACCCGATAAGGTTTTTTATTCACAATGGATTGGTAATAGGCGTCAGTTACCTTTGCTCTATCTTCAGGGTGCACTGTTTCTACAAATGCCGAGAAAGTAGCAGCAAACTTTGTTTTATCAACCTCCCATATACGATAAGTTTCATCACTCCAGGTCAGTACATCATTTACAATATCTACATCCCAACTACCAATGTGCGCAATACGCTGTGCAGTTTCTAATGCTTGTTGCGCATTTTGAGCGACCTGTTGTAAAACTTTGCGCTCAGTGATATCCAGCATAATGCCGTGCCATTTAGTGCTCCCATCGTCCAGCCGTTGTGGGGTGGAACGAATCTCAACCCAACGCATACCATGATCTGGGTGATTTACACGAATCTCAACATGAAACAAAGACATTGACTTTTCTGACTCTGCCATCTCTGCAAATAAGTAAGGTACGTCATCTGGATGATAGCGTGAAAGCAAGACATCAACATCGTCACGAAACTCCTCGGGGCGCAGACCAACCAACTTTTCAATACCGTCACTTGCGAATGTAAACCTGAGATGGCCATTCAGTGCTAAATGAATGGTAAAAATAAAACCTTCTACACTTGCAGCCAGCCCTGATAATTTTTCCTCTAGCCGAGCACGTTCTAGTAAAGATTTCGCGTACTGCTTCTGTGCAGTAATGTCTGTGCCAAAGGCAACTGTTCCAATTAATTTACCAGCCCTGCTGCGTTCAGGAATGATATGAATTTTATGTGAGGTCGGCCCACTCCAATTAGCTGGTCCAACCAATTCGAGAATGACTTCAGTTTCTGACTGTAATGCCTGAGCGGCGGCTTGCTGAATTGCATCAAACCGCTTGTCTGGCCAAGCTTCGTTTGGCAGTTTACCAATAACATCTTTTGGCAAAACACCTAAGTCAGAAGCTAATTTTGCATTAATATAGGATATATAACCGTTGCAGTCGTAGCGGACTATTGAAAGTGGCGCAATTTCTAGGATATTGAAATATTCTCGTTCTTGAGCAACAACGGGATCAGACGTTGCATCTTGAACGTCTTTTACGAATATTTCTTTCTCAGTTGCCATTGGCTTATAATAATTATGTTCACTACGCTAATAGACTAGAAGAAAAAAGCAAAACCTGCAATCAAATAATTCAGAATTAATACACAAATTTGCTTTTTTCTTATACATAAAAGAATTTACGACAAAAAGACACAAAACTTTAAGCTCTATTTCCTTTTAACGTTCGATGCGATTAATGTTGGGAACACTAATTCCAGACAGCTTCAAATACATAGAACAAACAATAAATCAGATATCTTTAACATTAAATGACTCAATGAAATAGCAGCAAAAGCCATTTAATAATCTTTTACATTCTGTATTTTTTATTTAAGTATAATTAATCAAGCAATAACAACTATTTACGTTTTCATCATAACGTTTACAGGAGGTTATCATGCTTTCACTACCAATAATAAAAAGAGCACCGATAGCACGAACCAATCAAAATGCTCCATACGCCTACACTGGACACAGTGTAGAGCCATGCCTTGATTATGATTTTGCATTCCAACCCATCATCAACATGCAAAACAAAAGTATATATGGTCATGAAGCCTTAGTTAGAGGTGTAAACGGCAGCCCGGCTGAAACAGTGCTGAATCAGGTAAAACAAAAGCATCAGTTTGATCAGGCATGCCGCGTTAAAGCAATTAAAACAGCTCATGCTGCCAATATACAAGGTATGCTTTCTATTAATTTTATGCCTAATGCAGTAAATAACCCTGCAAGATCATTACTAACAACATTAGAAGCTTGTTACAGTTACAATTTCCCAACTAAAAACATTATTTTTGAATTCAACGAGCAAGAGCTAGTGGAGGATGCAGCGCACATTGTTAACATAGGCAGAGAATATAAAAAACTGGGCTTTAAAACGGCAATTGATGATTTTGGTGCAGGTTATGCGGGACTAAACTTTATCGCCAACTTCCAACCCGATATACTAAAAATCGACATGCTCCTCATTAGAGATATCGAAAAAAGCAAACCGAAACAAGCTATTATTCAAGCAATAGTGAATATGTGTAAAGACCTCAATATCACCATTATTGCGGAAGGCATAGAAACGATAGCAGAGCGAAATGCACTACAAGATTATGGTATCCATCTATTTCAAGGCTACTTGTTCTGTAAACCTAGTTTCAAGTCAAGAGGCCTAGTTAATGAAGCGGCTTGGTTAGGCTGATATTTACCGATACTAGCTTAATTATCTAGTTCTATGGTTATTGCGCCAATCGCATATGAGCCACAATCTGTCCATGATCTGAAGCTAATTTATTATAGGGTGCATCAGCATGAGCGCCGTCGGTGATATGGTCGTTGTACACACTAAAGTAGTCCATCACGCCAATATTGTTAGCCGACCCTTGAATAAAATGTTGCGACATAAGGATTTGATCAATACTCTCATACACGCCACCAAAAGCTGAGGTGTAAACCATATCGCGCTGACTGTGCTGGATAAACTGCACTTCAGCGCTGGTAAGCTGATATTGCTCAATTTGCGCGCGTATAACAAGGTCATCTTGCTCGGAATAACGATCACTTCTGTGCTGCGCATCATGTCTACGCATCCATGCGTAATTCTTAAAAGGTCTTTCCCCTTTAATCATCGATGATGAAACAGAATATTCACTATCATTAAAATCACCGAGTACCATGACTGGATTATCTCGCACTAACTCTTCAGTAATTAGCTTACGCAGCACATAAGCTTCAGCACTACGTCGCAATAATGCGCGCAATTCACCTAATGCCCTTTGCGCGGGTAAATAATGTACTAAATCAGCTTCTGGTGCGAAATCAGCACCTGCTGGTTTGATATATTCACCTAACTTTGATTTAAGATGACAATTGAATACGGTAATCACATGATTACTAATCTTGATTTTTGCTTTGATAATCGGTCGCGACAAACGTGTTAGTGTATAGCTCCCAACTTTCTCGTGGCCGTTATAACCATCATCAGGAAAATCAATGGTCAGTGGCTCATGGAGTTCTTGAATCACTTCTGGCATACCTTCAAAACCATACCGCGATAGCATTGCCACACCTGGCCTTCTATTACCTGGCTCTCCATCAATACTATTAGGTGCAAAAAATAGTTGCTCTTTGCTATATGGCTTAAAGTTGATTTTTTTGAAAATGGCTTTTTGATGATATTGCTTGGATGCATTTGGAATAACACTGGTATTCAGTGTCTCGCCCTGTCGATTTGTTTCATCAATGACTGATTGCAACGCAACCTCATCAAATATCTCTTGAAAGCAGACAATATCTGCATTCATCGTTAGCAGTTGGTTTGCTAGCCAGTTTTGTTTCCACGCATACTCTTCAGGGGTATATGATTCAAAGCGATAATATTCTTGATTGGGCCCGATGAGGTTTTTTACATTAAAACTACCAATGGTAAATTCTGTCATTGATCACATTCTATTATTCACAGCTCTTAATACTGAGAAAAGCTGAGTTATTGGTTATTTTGTGGTGGGCCCTTTGACCGTTGCAAGGCCTTGTTTACTCCATGCCAAAATGCCGCCATCCATATTCAAAACTTGCTTGAAGCCTGCCTTTAACAAGCTTTCACCTGCAATATTGGATCGCCTGCCGCTTCTGCATTGCAAGATAATTGGCTTATTCTTATATTTTGTAAGCTCACCCATACGGCTTTCCAGCTGAGCTAAAGGAATAAATAAAGTACCCTCAATATGCTCTTCATTGCGCTCATCTCGTTCACGCACATCAACAATAATCGCTTCTTTTTTACTCAACATATCAGCCGCTTGATTAGGTGATACAGTCGGCACATCGCTTGAACATGCAACAAAAAACAATGGGAGTAGTAAGCTAGCTATTAGATTAAATAGTTGCCTTATATTCATAACGCTCTCTCCAAGTATTTAAAAGTATATGACAGCGATAGATTCATTTTGTTGCCGGTCACTTTTTGATTGTTTCCAATATTTTCAAAACCAGTATCATGGCTGACAATGCTACTGTGATTGCATTAGCGATAATAATTGGCCAATCCTGCTTCAGCAGCCCATAGACTAACCACAAAGCAACGCCTGATGTAAAAATTGCATACATTGGTAATGAAATACCTGATAAATCACGGGTGCGATAAGACTTCATTGCCTGTGGGACAAAAGCAATAGTCGTACATGTGGCAGCAAAACTGCCTATATAATTTGCAAAATCCATATTCTAAACTTAATAAATTACTTTATATTAAAATTTTAATTAATTGATTTATATGTACTTTTAACTAAGTATCAGTATTTTGTCTTGTAACTTTTTCAACTGATCCCGATACTCAGCTGCTTTTTCAAACTCTAAATTTTTAGCAGCATCATGCATCGCTTTTTCAATACGCTTAAGCTCTTTGGTCAGTTGTTTTTCACTGAGACTTTCGTAATTAGCTTGCTCTTGCGCTGCTTTACGCTCACGTTTACCTTCATCCATGTCATACACGCCATCAATAATATCTTTGATTCGTTTGCTAACACCTTTTGGTTCTATGCCATGCTCTTTATTAAAAGCAGTTTGTATAGCGCGGCGACGGTTCGTTTCATCCATCGCCAATTTCATGCTTTTAGTGACGCTATTGGCATAAAAAATGACTTTACCGTTTAAATTACGCGCTGCACGGCCGGCTGTTTGAATGAGTGAACGCTCTGACCTTAAAAACCCTTCTTTATCCGCATCTAATACAGCAACCAGTGAAACCTCAGGAATATCAAGACCTTCACGCAAAAGATTAATACCTACCAACACATCAAACTCGCCCAAGCGTAAATCACGAATAATCTCTACACGTTCAACTGTATCAATATCGCTATGTAAATAGCGCACTTTTACACCATGCTCACTCAGATAATCTGTTAAATCCTCTGCCATGCGTTTGGTCAATGTCGTGGCCAGCACACGCTCCCCCACCTCTGTTCTGAGTTTGATTTCTCCCAGCAAATCATCTACTTGCGTATCTGCAGGCTTCACAATAATTTCAGGGTCAATTAAACCAGTTGGCCTCGCAATCATCTCTACAACTTGTTGTTGATGCTCTTTCTCATACTCTGCTGGCGTTGCAGAGATAAACACAGCCTGCCGCATAATTCGCTCAAATTCTTCAAACTTTAGCGGACGATTATCCATCGCCGAAGGTAATCGCCAGCCATAATCCACCAAATTACTTTTTCGCGCCCTATCCCCTTTGTACATCGCGCCGATCTGTGGAATCGTGACATGACTTTCATCCAAAATCATCAGTGCATCTTTGGGTAAGTAGTCAATCAGCGTAGGAGGCGGTTCACCTGGCTTAGCACCTGACAAGTGCCGAGAGTAGTTTTCAATACCTTTACAGAAACCAATCTCGTTAAGCATTTCCAAATCAAAGCGTGTGCGCTGTTCTATACGTTGCGCCTCTACTAGCTTCTGCTCTTTAACAAAAAAATCAACACGTTCTCGCAGCTCAGCTTTAATCGTTTCCATCGCCCTAAGTGTTGTCTCTCTGGTTGTGACGTAGTGACTTTTTGGGTAAATAGTAAAGCGCGGTATTTTATTAAATATCTCGCCTGTCAAAGGATCAAACAACGATATGCTGTCGACTTCATCATCAAACAAGCTAACTCGAACAGCCGTTTCATTGTTTTCAGCAGGAAATATATCAATAACATCGCCACGTACTCTAAAAGTACCGCGACTAAAATCAAAATCGTTACGCTGGTATTGCATCCCGATCAAAATCTCAATAGCTTCACGCTGAGGCATCTTCTCGCCCTGCTTCAGATGTAAAACCATGGCATGGTAATCTTGTGGATCACCTATGCCATATATTGCTGACACAGAAGCGACAATAATACTGTCTTCACGCTCTAATAAAGCTTTGGTTGCAGATAGTCGCATCTGTTCAATGTGGTCATTGATGCTGGAATCTTTTTCAATAAACAAATCACGCGAAGGTACATAAGCTTCGGGCTGATAATAATCGTAGTAGCTAACAAAATATTCGACAGAATTATTTGGGAAAAACTCTCTGAACTCACTATACAGCTGTGCTGCCAATGTTTTATTTGGCGCCATCACAATAGCAGGCCTGCCTAGACGGGCAATCACATTCGCCATCGTATACGTCTTGCCAGAGCCAGTTACACCAAGCAATGTTTGATATTTCAAACCATCTCTTATCCCCTGCTCTAGCTGGTCAATCGCTTTCGGTTGATCGCCTGCTGGCGGAAAAGGCTGGTGAAGCTGATACTTGCTGTTTGGAAAGGTAACAATCACACATCATCTCTACATTAAATCAACAGTAGATTTTAACAGGCTTTAGCCATAATGCTTAGGTCATCTTTTTCATCAAGATGACTAAATGTAGAACTTTGTTTACAGAGCAGAGTCAGTGTTAGTAGAAAATTATTCGAGAACACTAAAATATTATGCAAATCATTATCCTTTTTTGCGCTTTATTAACAAGCGCTGCATCAGCTTATGCCTACGACAAGCAAGCACTCATCGAATCTTACTTTAGTACAGTGATGATACGCGGCTATAACCAGACAGGCGGCCTTGCTTACGGCTCTGGCGTAGTTGTCGATAAAGACACGGTCATTACCAATTGTCACGTTTTTAGAAGCACCAACCAACCTTGGATATCAAGAGGTCAGGATACCTATGCGATCAAAACTGTTAGAGCAGACACATGGCATGACTTATGTTTAGTTACTACGGACCCATTACCACTGCAGCCTGTCAGAATTGGTGAAAGCCTATCCCTAAAACGTGGTCAAGAAGTTGCTGGTATTGGCCATTCAAGTGGTTCACCTGCCCCACTCACATCAACTGGTAGCGTCCAAGGTTTATATGCCGCAAACCCCGGTAAAGTGATTCGAACAAACGCTAAATTCCTAATGGGTGCCAGCGGAAGTGGCTTATATGATATGAATGGCTATTTAGTGGGCATTAATACATTTAAAACCGCTGGCAGAGGCGGCAGTATTCATTTTGCATTGCCAGTAGAATGGATAGAGGTGCTCAAAAAGCTACCAGAGGAAACTGAGTTTCCCATCAAAGGTAAAGCACTCTGGGAAGAAGACGAAGATAAAAAACCTTTTTATATGCAAGCAGCAGTTCCTGAGTCGCGTCGTGACTGGGCTAAACTGCAAGAAGTGGCTACAAGATGGACGAAAGCAGAGCCTAAAAGCCCAGATGCATGGATAGCCTTAGGTGTAAGTCAGGAAAGGCTTGGTAATCCAGACTTAGCCAAACAGTATTACGAGCAATCTATCGCTCTAGATATGAATAATATTGACGCTCTGATGAAAGTTGGTGATTTAGCTAAAAAGAGTGGCGATCAAAATTCACTTGATCATGTATATGCCGAACTGATCAAAATTGATAAGGAAATCGGCGAGCAATACAAAGCATTTAACGAATGTAATGCCACCTGTTAACAAAAAGGCCCATTCGGGCCTTTTATTTTGCACCAACTAGCTTACCTAAACGAGTAATTTTTGCGTAGAATGCAGGGTTAAATTAAAATCTCAAAACTAAGTTAAACATTATCTTGCATTAAGGAAAGCGCATTTTGGCAAACTCTTCGTCTCAGTCGATTCTCTCAACACGCGTATTAAGCATCAAAGAATCACCAACCCTCGCAATAACAGCAAAAGCAGGTAAATACAAAGCAGAAGGCAGACCAATTATTGGGCTAGCTGCAGGAGAGCCAGACTTTGACACGCCACAACACATCAAAGATGCTGCCAAAGCTGCTATTGACGCGGGTTTTACTAAGTACACCCCTGTTACAGGCATTCCTGGTCTTAAAAAAGCCATTGTTAACAAATTCAAGCAAGATAATGATCTAGACTATAACGTTAACGAGGTTATCGTTGGTGTTGGTGGTAAACAAACCATTTTTAATCTTTGCTTAGCTGTATTAAACAAAGGTGATGAAGTCATCGTGCCAGCGCCTTACTGGGTGAGTTATGCAGACATTGCACTGGTGGCTGAAGCAAAACCAGTTATTATTGAGTGTGGCATTGAACAAGGCTTTAAATTAAAAGCAGAACAACTAGAAGCAGCAATTACCCCAAAAACAAAATTGCTGATGCTCAACTCCCCTTCTAATCCAACAGGTGCGGTTTACACCTTGGATGAGCTAAAGGCATTAGGTGAAGTATTGCTCAAACATCCGCATGTATTAGTGGCTACGGATGATATGTACGAACATGTGAATTTAACAGGTGAGAAGTTCTACAATATACTTAACGCAACACCTGAACTAAAAGACCGCTGTATCGTTCTGAATGGTGTTTCAAAGGCTTATTCTATGACAGGCTGGCGTATTGGTTACGCTGCTGGCCCTGCTTATATCATCAATGCTATGGGTATATTACAAAGCCAATCGACTAGCAATCCTACTTCTATCTCGCAGGTGGCAGCACAAGCGGCATTAGAAGGTTCACAGGACTGCATTAACCCAATGGTAGATGCATTTAAAGCGCGTCACGAATATGTAGTCAATCGTTTTAATGCCATGCCAGGCCTAAGCTGCCTAAAAGCTGGCGGTGCTTTCTATGCTTTCCCTGATGCGCGCGTAGCAATTAATAACCTGCTCGATGCTGGCAAGATTACCGAAGCTACAGATATGGCATTTGCCGAGTATTTACTAGAGCAATTTGATGTTGCCGTGGTACCAGGTTCTGCTTTCGGTGCTGAAGGTTATTTTCGCGTTTCATTTGCAACCTCAATGGAAAACTTACAAACAGCACTAGACCGCATCGAAAAAGCCCTAAACTAATCGCTTTAAAACTGTTTATATAAAAATTATGCGATCAAGTTATTGACCAACACGCCTATAGACAGTATTATCACGCCTTCACCGATTCCCCAATAGCTCAGTCGGTAGAGCAACGGACTGTTAATCCGTGTGTCCCTGGTTCGAGCCCAGGTTGGGGAGCCAAATAAAACAAAGCTAGCAGAATATGCTAGCTTTTTTCTTTTTCTAACCGTGATTGAGCGTAAGTCAGAATTATCTACTTATTTTAGAAACCCTCAATTACTCTATTAATGTTTTTGATCGTAATTTACATATTGAATGTAATGATCCAGCATTAGTTAAGACCGGTAATCTGTTGAAGATAAGTAGTATTATCTATCATGTTAGCGCTTTGATTTTGCAATATACCTAAGTTAATGCAAACCTTATTAATTAACAAGATATTTTATTTTAGAGATGCGCTGGTGAATAAAATGATTCAAAATTATAAGGCATAACATATACCGATATTCCGAAAGTGAGGTGCTGAAATGATAGTTTCTGAACTGGCAAAACTTGCTGGGGTCACACCAGAAACAGTAAGGCATTACACACGTAGTGGCTTACTTACTCCCAATAAACAAAATGCAAATGGTTACCACTATTACGGTGAAACTGATCTTAAACGATTAATTTTTGTCAGAAAAGCACGGCTATTGGGTTTTACAGTTAGCGAGATTGCACAAATTTTAAACATGAGTGAATGCGGTCGTTCACCTTGCCCAAAAGTCAGAACGATCATTAAAGAAAGACTTAAAGAAACACAAGAAAAGATAAAGGAACTTAAATCGTTACAAGTAAGTATGGAGCGTGCATCAAAAAAGTGGGCAGAAATGCCTGATGGGACTCCAGATGGCCATGCAGTGTGTCATCTAATTGAAATGCTAGGATCATGATTTTTAATCATTGTCAGCCTTACAAAAAATGCTTGACCTTTGTGTAGCACATAAGTTTAAGCTCCATTATAAATGCATTACTTTGATAAATATTAAACAGAGTTTTGCTTAACACTGTTCGAGGAGCTAAATCATGAGAGTTGTAAATTTAAAAATAACTGGGATGAAATGCAATGGTTGTGCAAGCAAAATACAACGTACTTTAGAATCATTAACAGGTGTAGAAAATATTGATGTATCGCTATCGTCAGAGATAGCAAAAGTAAAATATGAAGAGTCATCTATTTCATCTCAACAAATCATCACCGCGCTAACTGAATTGGGATATGGTGCGGATATAACCGATGAAAAAACAACTGAAGATAAAACTTGTTGCAGTCATTCTAAAAATACAGATTTAATAGATCCAGTTTGCGGCATGCATGTTACTGAAGATGCTCATCATTCTCATGAATACAAAAGTAAAATCAATTATTTCTGTAGTCTGGGTTGTAAAAACAAATTCATCGCTGATCCTGAAAAGTATCTTGGCAAACACCAAGATAACAATACAAACCATACACATAGCAACTCTGAGATAACAAATTTACCAGCAGGCACAATTTATACCTGCCCTATGCACCCAGAAGTGAGAGAGGATCATCCAGGAACTTGCCCCAAGTGTGGCATGGCGCTAGAGCCAGAACTACCTAGTCTTGAAGACAGTGAAAGTCCTGAGTTAGTTGATTTTAAACTTCGTTTTATTTGGACTTTACCATTTTCACTTTCTGTGGCCTTTTTAGCTATGATGGGTCATCGTTTAAAATGGTTTTCGATGGACACTCAGAGTTGGATTGAGCTAGCTCTATCCTTACCTGTCGTATTGTGGGCAGGCTTTCCATTTTTTAAAAGAGGGATTCAATCTATTATCAATCGAAGTCCTAACATGTGGACATTGATAGGCCTAGGGACTTCTGCAGCTTTCATTTACAGTGTAATAGCGACAATAGCTCCATTTGCTTTTCCAGATTCCTTTATGAGCATGGGTCGAGTATCCGTCTATTTTGAGGCAGCAACCGTTATTATTTCACTGACATTACTTGGTCAGATTTTAGAACTCAAAGCCAGATCTCAAACTTCAGCTGCAATAAAATCGTTACTTGGTCTATCACCAAAGACAGCTCGGAAAATTAACGCTGATGGTACAGAAGTCGACATTCCACTGAATCATGTTCACATTGGAGACAAACTTCGCATAAGACCTGGTGAGAAAATACCTGTTGATGGTCAAGTGATTGAGGGAGAAAGTGCTGTCGATGAATCTATGCTTACAGGTGAACCATTACCAATTAGTAAGAATGTTGGCGACCAGTTGATTGGGGCAACGCTCAACACAAATGGCTCCCTCATCATGACCGCAGAAAAAGTAGGTTCCCAAACGATGTTATCTAATATTGTTCAAATGGTGGTGAATGCACAACGCTCAAAAGCACCATTGCAACGTATGGCAGATTTAGTGGCTGGTTACTTTGTTGTCACTGTCGTTTGTGTAGCAATTATTACATTTATGCTTTGGGGTATTTTTGGACCAGAGCCCAGCTGGGTATATGGCTTAATTAATGCTGTAGCAGTTTTAATAATTGCCTGCCCCTGTGCACTTGGTCTAGCAACCCCTATGTCTGTTATGGTCGCAACTGGTAAAGCCGCCAGTAAAGGTGTTTTATTCCGCGATGCTGTTGCAATTGAAAATTTTCGTAAAGTAGATACTTTAATAGTTGATAAAACTGGCACGCTCACTGAAGGTAAACCAAAGTTCAATCTTGCTGTGCCTAACTCAGGCTTCACGGAAACAGAGGTGTTGCAATTAGCTGCTAGCTTGGATCAACCTAGCGAACACCCTCTCGCAGATGCAATTTTAAGCGCCGCGAAAGAGCAGCATTTAAAACTAGATAAAGCGAATAGCTTTGAATCAATAACTGGCATTGGTGTTCAGGGGCAAGTAAACGGTAAAAAACTTGCACTTGGCAATGCAGCATTAATGCAAAAGCTTAATATTAAAGTGAATACACTGGATGAAAAAGCCAAGCAATTAAGTAAAACAGGTGCCAGTATAATGTTTCTTGCTTGCAATGGTGAGTTAGCAGGATTAATATCCGTCTCTGATCCAATTAAAGAAAGTGCTTCCGAAGCTCTATTAACGTTAAAATCATTTGGGATTCGCGTCATTATGGCAACTGGTGATGGCATTGCCACTGCTAGAGAAGTAGCTAGTAAACTGGGCATTGATGAGTATCATGGTGAAGTAAAACCTGAAGATAAATTAGCATTGGTGAGCAAACTGCAAGACGAGGGATGCTTTGTTGCAATGGCTGGAGATGGAATTAATGATGCGCCCGCATTAGCAAAAGCAGATATTGGTATTGCAATGGGAACTGGAACCGATGTCGCGATGAACAGCGCACAAGTCACGTTAATAAAAGGTGATTTGAGAGGCATTGCCCTAGCACGTGAGATTTCCAATAAAACAATCGCAAACATGAAACAAAACCTTGGCTTTGCATTTGTTTATAACAGCTTAGGTGTTCCACTTGCCGCTGGCCTTCTTTACCCATTTGTTGGCTGGCTGCTATCGCCAATGATTGCTGCAGCTGCAATGAGTCTAAGCTCAGTTTCAGTGATTGGTAATGCATTGCGTTTAAGAAGTTCAATCAAGTAGAAACAGTAATACCGAATATTATGTTACTAGTGCTGGCAAACCATCAGGTGGGTGATGGTTTTTAATAATCAGATTCTTTTATTT
>JBNLAC010000018.1:0-41227 GCA_050301935.1 Methylophilaceae bacterium
AAGGCCTTAAATTCGCTGCCTATGCTATGCCGAGCGGTCTTGGCGTTTGTGGCGGTGTTAAGCACTTCCTAAAATAGCGCCTTGCTGCATTAAGTCTTGTAAAACACCCGCACCAAATTCAATAATCACTTCTGGCTGTGGGTGTTGGGTTTGCTCAGCTAAAGATGTAAGTGCTTGCTTACCAGTTAAGCCCTGTAGAATAAGCTCTAATAGTGCATACGTCATCGGGTTAAGCTCGATGAAGTTCACGTCAAATTCTTGGTTTCTAAACACGAGTAGATAGGTATCTTCTTTATTTTCTGGTATGAATTCTGGCGATATTTTTTGTACAGGATAGTCATATTGCAGCAGCATATGCGCTGGGGTTAACACAGGGACTTCGTTGAGTAAGTCTGTTTCTTCACTCAACTTAGGCGCTGAAACCTTTTGCATACCCACAGCGAGTTCTACCCATTCATAGTGCGCCAGTTGTTTGATGTAATCAGACACTTCCTCATCTGTTTGTAAGAACGCCAGTAACTCTTGCGGAATCTCTCTAAAGATTGGCGAGCTGGCATGATGAGTTGCAAAAAAACGGCGCATGATGGAATCCCATGCGACTTTTCCTAATGTTTTTTGACAAACAGGAAAGCAAACCGAGGACGATTCAAACACATTGTTATAAACGCCTTCTCGGTAAACCGACATGCGTTCTTCATCAACGTTGTCTGGTTTAGGGTTTTTTTTAGGGTCGCGTATATGCGCAGTAAACGCATATTGATATTGCTGGAAGTCTAGCATGACGTTAGGCCGCTGATTGTGTGAGCCGTTTTACATTGGCGGCTTCTGCCTGAATCGCAGCGATTTTATCGACTTCTTTAATTAAAGTAGCTAAAGGCGGGATATTACTATCACGTTCAAGTAGGGTGGGGAATGTGCCAAATAATGCATAGGCATCCGCCAGTAGCGCCCATACGGGGTCAATCACATCTGTACCATGGGTATCGACTAGTAGCTCTGGTGTTTGTTGATAGTGTCCAGCCACATGGCTATACACAATACGTTCGGCTGGTACGCCTCTTAAAAATACATGCGGATTAAAGCCAAAATTCACGCTGTTAACGTAAATATTATTAATATCCAAATGCAACCAACAGTCAGCTTCTTCTAATACTGCGTTTAGAAAAGTAATCTCATCCATGGTGGCAATTGGTGCTTTAACGTAGAAAGAAGCATTCTCTACCGCAATGCGCTGGCCAAGAATATCCTGTGTTTGTTTAATACGATCCGCAACATAGTGCACCGCTTCTTCGGTAAATGGTATCGGCAATAAATCGTATAGATAGCCAGGTTTACCTTGGTAGAAATCGCTACAGTAGCTTAAATGCTCTGTATAGAGCGGTATTTGATGATCTGATAAAAACTGTTTGACCTGTTTCAAAAAGTCTATGTTGAGTGGATCAGGTCCGCCTAATGATAAACATAAGCCATGACATGCGATTGGATAACGCTCAACAAACCATGCAAGTTGCTTTTCATATTTACCACCAGCACCAATCCAGTTCTCTGGTGCAATTTCAACAAAATTAATGTTTCTGATTAGGTCATCAGGGGTCTCTTGTTGAAAGTGGCGTTGGATTTGCGGAATCAGCTCGCGCTTTAAACCCAACCCAACGCCTTGTATGTCAGATAATGCAGACATGAATGCTAAATGCGACCTAAATTAGTGACCGCATTTACCTTCGCCACATTTACCTTCTTCCATTTTTTCTTTACCGCCGCATTTACCTTCACCGCATTTGCCGTCTTTGGTTTTATCAGCACCACATTTACCCTCACCGCATTTGCCATCTTTTGCTTTTTCAGCGCCGCATTTACCTTCACCGCATTTACCATCAGCGCTTTTGTCTGCATGGTTGTCGGCGACTTGATAGCCACTTGAAAGTGTTTTGATTTCAAAAGGATTGTCTGTTGCTGCGATGGCAGCAGTACCTAGTGATAATGCGAATGCGCCGCCTACAGCTAATGCAATTGATTTTTTCGTTACGCTCATGATGATTTCCTTTAAGTAAAAATTGTTATTACAAATAAAACGTTTAGCTATTTTGCATCAGAGTCTAATGCTTTAACTATCCGTGCTTTTGTTTCTTCTGGTAATTGGATGTTTGGGTCATCTTCAATTTGTTTGCCCATCTTGCTAATAGCAACGTTGAGGGCCGTTAATTGTTGACGGAACCGAGAACAATATTTGCACACAAATAAATGTAGTTTGAGTGCAAAACGTTCTCTCTTAGACAGTGTGGTGTCTAAACCGCGAGAGATAAGCTGGCTAGCTTGTTTGCAGTTCATCATTTATTTATGTCCTATCCAGTTAATTTCCAAACATTTTCTAATTCCCATTCGGGCTCTATATAACATCACCCAAGCATTGGTCGAGGTGATATTGAGTTCCTTACAAATTTCTTCATTATCTCTTTCTTCAACATCGCGCATCATAAATAAAGTGGCGAGTTTATTAGGAATTTTATCTATACAAGCTTGTAAAACTTTGAGGAATTGTTTTTGTTCGAGTACATTGTCAGGCACATCCCATGCTTGCGGTTTGTCTTCCCAATGACCTTTAGCATCAAAAAAGTCATCCATTTCGGTATCTTCTTCTGGAAGCAAATCAGATGCATTAATTTCACGGCTGCTTTTACGCATTACGTCGATGATTTTATGTTTTAAGATACCAGTTAGCCATGTGCGTGGGCTGGACTGTTCGGCGAAGTTATTGCTTTTGATAGCAGCTATAAAGGTTTCTTGGACTACATCCTCGGCTTGATGTGTATCTCTTAGGCGCGCTAGTGCAAAGCGATATAAATAGTCGCCGTGTTCACTAAGCCAATCATGCGCATTTGCTGTTGTCATTATTTGGTTTTGCCTATCTTATTGTTGAGTAATTCTAGATAATACGCAGCATCCAGTCCAGCCTTATTCTGTTGAGCATGCCAAATGGTCTCGCCTAAGCAATCTAGGACATCATGTTGTGCTGGGTGTTCCGCTTGATGTTTATTTTTTAGGCTGGCGTATATATCTGTAATACCTGGCGGTTGATTAATGCTAATTTGCTCTAGTATGGATAAGTGCAGGCTCATATGCAAAAACGGATTTGTTTCTCCTTGCTCAGGAAAATAGCTTCGTTGTTTATATTGTTCAGGTTTATCCAGAATTGGGTGGTACTCAGGGTGCATTTGAATAACGCTAATTGCTATCTTTTCTAAATCCGTGAGTGGGTTGGACTGTTTAAATTTAGCCCATGTATTGAAAAAAAAGTCTCTTACTTCATCCCGAGATGGATTGAATAAACTCATTACTTTATCTTTTCTGAAAAAAGTGCAATCACAGCAGAGTACTGTAACATCTCACTTTTTCCTGCTATTGGTGCAATTTCTCCGTTACCATAAAAGCCTATAATCGGCAGATTAGGGAATAAAGTCTTTAGCAATTCTAAGTCTTGATCGCTACCATCATAAAAAGATGGGCCGCGGCCTAAACATGAAAATAACAACGCAAATGTTGGCTCATCTTCTAATTGTTGACCTAATTCAGTTGCTGTTTTAACAATATCAATTTGTGCGGCATTAACATCCCTAATAGCCCAGCGCATCCAGTCATTCTTTTGCAGTGTTTTGCTAAGCGTAATGGAGCCGTTTAATTCATCACATGAAATAATACTGGCTACATTGTATTCACTCTGTGTAAGTGCCGTTTTAGTATTTGCATAAATAGCCACGATTTGATGCAATGGCAAATCTTCATGCTGAGCACTAAACGATTGCCATGCTTTATTAAGGTGTTTAACTGCACTTATATTTTGAATGCTTACTAAATCATAGCTATCGGATTGAGAAATCTGTTGTGGCTCAGAAAAGCCTTTTAAACCATGTGATGCAGCAATAGCTAATTTGCTATCGTGAAATTCAATTTCACAATAGCCCTGAGTTGCACCCTTACCATTTTCCCAAACTGAGAAGGGTCCTTGACCTATGGCATCACCAGAAATGCCACCAAATCGGATACCGGGTTTATTAAGCCAAGTGCTATTCATGGCGCTGGGTGCCGCTAACGTCATTAATAACCCTTGGCTGGCTTTATTCTTAACAACATTAAGCGCTACAGAATTGCTAAAGATCATGGCTGCTGCTGCAGGGCTGTCGAGTATCCAATCTTCTTCTGTAAAAATACCTGTGGCTGAACAGCCGATAATTTGCGTACAACTGGCTGCTTTTGCTGCTGCTTTAATGGCTGATTCTGGATCTGACGCGAATTCAGCACTTAAAAATAATAATACGGCGGTAGGTGATTTGATGCCTGATTTTTTCATGGCACGTTCGACAGCTTGCGCTGCCAGTTCTGGTTTGGCAACGCCACCAAAAGCTAAACCTGTCGCAACGCACTTTCTCATGTTTCTCCTGCCATCAGATGTGGTTTTGGAATCACTTTGTCTTTGTATTCACATAAATCTACGATACAGCACTCTCCACATTTAGGGTTGCGTGCTGTACATGTGTAGCGGCCATGTAAAATAAGTAGATGGTGAGCATCTTTTAGAAATTCTTTTGGAATCGTTTTAAGATATTTTTTTTCAACCTCTAGTACATTTTTGCCCGGGGCGAGTTTGGTGCGATTGCCTAACCTGAATAAATGCGTATCGACAGCGATGGTAGGTTGGCCAAAAGCAGTATTTAAGATAACGTTGGCTGTTTTACGGCCTACGCCAGGTAGAGCCTCTAGCGCTTCACGTGTATCTGGTACTTTACCCTGGTGTTTTTCTAATAACATTTTGCAGCAGCCAATGACGTTTTTAGCTTTTGCATGATAAAGGCCAATGGTCTTGATGTAATATTCCAAGCCTTCAACGCCTAAGTCCAGAATTGCTTGAGGTGTATTGGCTACAGCGTATAGCTTTCTTGTTGCAATATTCACACCTTTGTCTGTTGCTTGAGCCGATAGGATAACTGCAATCAGCAACTCAAACGTTGAGTTATGTTCAAGTTCTGTTGTTGGCTCTGGTATTGCATTGCGTAGTCGTTGAAATATGTTGAATCGTTTTTCAGCGTTCATCGCAAACGGTTAAGCTTAATGCGCGGGTTTTAATGAGCCAGATGCTGACGGCATTGGCTTTTTACTGGCTTTGCGTTGTTCTAGCCAATTGTGTGCTGCAATCAGAAAGCCTAATCCTAAAAAAGCCCCTGGTGGCAGCGCGGCAAGCAAAAATCCATGGTAATCAGGAATGAGTGTTAACACTACACTCTTGAAATTTTCACCAAGTGCCAAATCCAACCCAGAAAATAGTGTGCCTTTGCCAAGTAATTCACGCATGCCGCCGAGTAATCCTAATACTAGCGTAAGTCCAATCCCCATCATAAAGCCATCCCATATGGCAGGTGCAGGCGGGTTTTTGGCCGCGAATGCATCAACACGGCCAAGGACGATACAATTCACAACTATCAGCGGTACAAAGATACCAAGCACTTTGTGTAGTGGAGCTGCAAAAGCATGAATCAGTAAATCAATCACGGTCACTAATGCTGCAATAACTAGGATGAATACTGGCAAGCGAATTTCATTAGGAACAAAGCGCCTTACTGGAGAAACCGCGCCATTGGATGCAGCCATCACTAGCGCAGTAGCTAGACCTAGACTCACTCCATTCACGACTGTCGTTGTGACGGCAAGGGTCGGGCATAATCCCAGTAGCTGAACCACACCAGGGTTCTGCTTCCATAAACCGTTTGCTGTAATTTCTTTAAATTGGCTCATATTTGGTTTTCCTCTTTAAGTGAGGGTTTTTGCTGTATTTTACTTTCAGCACTAGCATTCAGCAGGCTAGCCTTGTTCTCTTCAAAATACTGTAATGCTTTATGCACGGCGCTAATGACAGCGCGAGGCGTAATTGTAGCACCAGCCATATAGTCAAAATGACCGCCATCTTTTTTTACTGCCCAGTTTGCACTGTTTGTTTTTGAGAGTGATTCTCCATCAAATAGTTTAATCCAGTTTGATTTTACAATATCAATATAATCTCCTAGGCCAGGTGTTTCCGTATGTTTGATAACACGCACTCCAGAGATCGTACCATCTAAATTAATTGCAACTAAAAGTTTAATGTCACCACTATAGCCATCATGCGCGACCGCTTCCAGTATCAGGGCTACTGGATCACCATTTTTTCGAGCAATATGTGCCACGGACGCTTGTTTGTTGCCTAATAACCGATTAGGTGGAATGGCAATAGTGTCATTTAAAACATAATTGTCATATCGATCATCAGCAATCACTTGATGAAATAAGTTGATTCTGACTTCAGCTTCACTTTTGGCAATCGGGTCTTTAGTCACTTGATATACGACCGTCATTAATAAAGTGAATGTAAAAGCAAAAGCCACCAGTGTGGCTGCTGTTTTTGTGGTATGTTTAAATATGGTTTCTGGCATATTATTCTTGATGTCCAAAAACACGTGGTTGCGTGTAGGCGTCAATTAAAGGCGCGCAAATGTTCATAAAAATCACAGCAAAAGCAATCCCGTCTGGATAGCCGCCGTAAACTCGAATCAAGTAGGTAATAATACCAACGCCAGCGGCAAAATAGAGCTTCCCTTTTGGCGTGGTTGGACCACTGACTGGATCCGTTATGATAAAAAACGCAGCTAATATTGTTGCGCCGCTGAATAAGTGAAAAACAGGATTGGCAAACTGTGATGGGTCGATAATCCAGAATAATCCAGAAATTATGGCAATTGTGCTAAGAAAAGCAGTTGGTAAATGCCAAGTAATGATTCTTTGTTGCCATAAATATATGCCGCCAAATAAGTAAGCCAAGCTGACATACTCACTACCCTTTGTACCCAAAACGCCAAAAATTGGTGCCGATTGAATATTACTCATGGTTTGTTGTAACTTCAGCTGTGTCTTTAAGTAGTCTAACGGGGTAGCTGAGGTAATCGCATCTATGGTGATACTGGCAGGCAAGGTCTGGTTGAAAATGTAGTCTAATTGCGCCAAAAAGCTGAGTTTAGCCTCAGCTAAGCTAAGCGCTGCGGGCCATTTTGTCATTAAAGCTGGGAACGAAATCAGTAACACTGCGTAACCAATCATTGCTGGATTAAACGGGTTGTAACCTAATCCACCATACAGTTGCTTGGCGATGACGATAGCAAATGCAGTACCGACGACTATTAACCACCAAGGTGCAAGTGGCGGGATAGCCAGTGCGAGTAACCAAGCAGTGATTATTGCACTGTAATCTGTCAAAAAGGGTTTTACGGGTCGATGGCGTAGCTTAAGCATCAATGCCTCGGTGACTAAAGCCGTAATTGTAGCCAGTGTGATAGTAATTATTACGCCACCACCGAACTGCCAGACATAAACAATAATGCCAGGGACAAGCGCAATAAGCACTTTCAGCATTATATTGCTTACTGATGGGGCATTAGCGATGTAGGGTGAACGGTCCAAAAGTATCCTTGTTTAATCTTCTTTGGCTTGTTTGTCTTTAGCTTTTAATGCTGCTTCTTTTTGTGCTTTCGCACGTGCGATAGCGGCATCGATTTTAGCTTGTTTTTCTGCATCTGCAACAGGCTTATTATTAACATCACTAGTAGGTGGTTTTGCTGTGGCAGCTTTTAATGTTTTAGCCCGTTTAATAGCAGCATCAATTTTTGCCTGCTTCTCGGCATCCACTACAGGCTGCTTGGTTGTCGAAGCAGGAGTTGTTGTGTCGCCCTGAGTAGCCGCCGCCTTTTGCGCTTTTGCGCGTGCTATAGCAGCATCAATTTTGGCTTGTTTGTCAGCATCTATTGTTGGCTGCTTGCCATCAGTGATACCCACCTTGGCTCTACGTTTTTCTATCGCCTCAATTTCTGCTTTTGCGTGATCACTGATATCCGTCGTATTTTTTGGTGAATTGTTACCAGCTGCCTTCTGCGCTTTTGCCCGTTCAATGGCTGCAGCAATAGCGGCTTGCTTATCTGTTGACGGTGCTGTTTTGTTTTCTTCGCCCTTGGCAGTTTTGGCGCCTTGTGCACGCGCAGCATGTTTAGCTGCACGCTCTTCTTTTTCGCGTTCGATACGCGCGAGTCTAAACTCATTGCGTTCGCGTGCTAGGTTGGCTGCTTCTTTTGCTTTATCTAGCGCAATGATTTCACTTTTTGCGTATCGGTAATATTGCACTAACGGGATGTTACTTGGGCAGACATAGGAGCACGCGCCGCATTCAATGCAATCGAATAAATTGTAATCCTGAGCTTTTTCAAAATTATCCGCTTTCGCAAACCAATAAAGTTCCTGCGGTTGCAGGCTTACTGGGCATGCATCAGCACAACGCGCACAACGAATACAAGGCATTGCAGGTGGCTGCGGTGCAAATAGGGAAGGCGACGCAGCGATAATACAGTTCGCAGCCTTAGTGATAGGCACGTCTGTGCTTGGTAGATTAAAGCCCATCATTGGACCACCCATAATATAGTGGGTCGTATCTGGCTTAGCACCGCCTGCTGCGTTGACTAAATGCATCAGCGGTGTACCAAACAGAACTTCAAAATTTTGTGGTTGCACTACATTGCCAGTCATTGAAACGATTCGGCTTAAAGATGGCTCACCAAATTCAAAGTAGCGATAGAGCGCGACTACTGTTGCAACATTGAATACTTGAATGCCTACTTGAGTTGCACGCTTATCATGGGGAACTTCTTTACCTAACACCAATTGAATTAGTCGTCTTCCATCTCCACTAGGGTATAGAGTCGGGACGACTTTAATTTGAATATCAGTATTTGCAGTAGCCAACCGCATTGCTTCAATTGCTTCTGGTTTATTGTCCTCAATGCCAACGATAACATTAGTTGCACCCAATAGTCGTTGCGCAACTTGTATGCCCAGAACGATTTGTTCGTTTCGTTCACGCATCAGCATATCGTCACAGGTGATATATGGCTCGCATTCTGCAGCATTGATGACCAAAGTCTGGATATCTGATTTACCGTTTTTACGCAATTTGACTTGCGTAGGGAAAGTGGCGCCACCCAAGCCGACAATACCTGATAGACGTAAGCTGGCTATCAATGTATTAACGTCGCTGTTTCTCCAGTCTTGCGTAGAACGCTCTATCCAAGTGTCTGTCCCATCAGGGATAATGGTCACGCATTGATCTGGTAAACCTGACGGGTGCGGGATAATGGCGTCATCAATGGATTTGATTACACCAGATGTAGGCGCATGAATTGCTGCTGATACGCTTCCTTCGGCTTCTGCAATCAATTGACCTTTTAACACATGTTCTCCAACGGCTACTTTGACTTTAGGAATTGTGCCAATGTGCTGACGTAAAGGTAGAACAAGCTTTTCTGGTAATGCTAATGATCCAATAGGCAAGCAAGTGGATTGTGCTTTATTTTCTGGAGGATGTACGCCACCGTGAAAACTAAAAATATCTTTTGTTTTCCTAAATAGACTAGCAATGTTAATAGGCGCACTCATTTTAAATTTATAACGGGCTTAATTGGAATGGTTGGATATTTCCACTTCCAGTTGTCTGGGGTTTCTTCAATTGGTTCCATCGTAATGCAGTCAACAGGACAAGGTGCTACGCACAGTTCGCAACCGGTACATTCACTGGCAACTACGGTATGCATATGTTTAGCAGCACCTAAAATAGCGTCAACAGGGCATGCTTGGATGCATAATGTACATCCAATACATAAATCTTCCTCGATAAAAGCAACAGCCTTTGGTTTCGTTTGACCATGCTCTTCATTTAACGGTTTGTACTCAACACCTAGTAAATCCGCAAGCGCACGAACACCCTCATCACCACCAGGAGGGCATTGGTTAATATCTGCCTCACCATTTGCGATAGCTGTAGCATATGGTTTGCAGCCTGGATAGCCACATTGACCACATTGAGTCTGAGGCAAAATAGCATCAATGCGCTCAATGAGCGGATCACCTTCAACTTTGAACTTGAGTGCAGCATATCCAAGCGCAGCGCCTAGTAAAAGCGCCAGGCCAAGCATGATGTATAAAGCAGTTAACATATTAATAGACTATTCTTTTTAATAGCATTGAATATGGCTAATATTTATCTAGGCCAGCAAAGCCCATAAAAGCCAAACTCATTAAAGCGGCCGTTACCATGGCGATAGCGGAACCCTTAAAGGGTGAAGGTACATCTGCTGCTTCGAGACGCTCACGTAATGAAGCAAATAAAATCAGAACCATAGAAAATCCTGCCGCGCCGCCTAAACCAAATAGAGCAGACTCGATGAAGCCATTGTCTGTTTGCGCATTAAGTAGTGGAATACCCAATACAGCACAGTTACTGGTAATCAGCGGTAAAAATATCCCGAGCATTTGATACAACACAGGAAAGCTTTTTTCCATCACCATTTGTGTAAACTGGACCACGCTAGCGATGACAACAATAAAAGATAAAGTGCGTAGATACTGTAAATCGTATGCTTGAAGTAAATAATGATCAATTACCCAGCTAGACATAGAGCCAACAGTTAACACAAATGCAGTCGCAGCGGCCATGCCAATAGAAGCTTCAAGTTTTTTTGAAACTCCCATAAATGGGCATAGCCCAAGAATTTTAACGAGCACAATATTGTTAACTAAAACCGTGCCGATTAGAATGATGAAATAACTTTTGTAATCCATGTTGTCGCTTTGTAAACGTTGGACTGCCTATTATCGTTTGAATATCAATCACATAATTATAACGTGTTTCGTATTCGCTTAGCATGGCATAATCAATGTCATGTGATGAAAATAACCAATGTTTGTCTTACATCAAGCTTTAGAAAAGTGAAAATATATATAAGTTTATATATGCTGACAAAGAATATGTGATTATATTTTAATAGTGTATTGGAATATAGAAGATATTTTAATTGGATTGCCAAGGCTTTTTAGATATATCGGTGTAGTTTAAGTTAAAATGTGCGTTGTTTAAAATAAGTAGGCTTTAATATGTTGCAAGGCAGTATGGTGGCGATTGTCACACCCATGTTCGAAGATGGTCGTTTAGATCTAGAGGCGCTACGTAAGCTAATCGATTTCCATGTTAGTGCTGGTACAGATGGTATTGTGATCGTTGGTACTTCTGGTGAGGCACCAACTGTTGATTTTGATGAACATCATCTATTGATAGAAACTGCAGTTAATCATACCGCTGGGCGCATACCTGTGATTGCTGGCACAGGCGCTAACTCGACCAAGGAAGCAATTGAGTTAACTGAGAAAGCTAAAGCGCTAGGGGCTGATGCATGTCTACTGGTTGCACCATATTACAACAAGCCTACGCAAGAAGGTTTATATCAGCATTTTGCTTCGGTCGCGCAGGCTGTAGATATTCCACAGATTTTATACAATGTGCCTGGACGTACAGGTTGTGACTTAAGTAATGATACAGCCCTCAGATTGGCGCAGATTGACAATATTGTCGGGCTTAAAGATGCAACAGGCAGTATAGAGCGTGGCACAGACTTATTGCTAAGAGCTCCCGAGGGCTTTGCTATTTACAGTGGTGATGATGCGACGGGTATGGCGCTGATGCTGTTAGGCGGACACGGTGTTATTTCTGTGACAGCGAATATCGCACCAAAATTAATGCATGATATGTGCGTTGCTGCTCGATCAGGTCAAGTGGCAGAAGCGTGTAACATAAACGCAAAATTGTTTGGTTTGCACCAAAAGCTCTTTGTTGAAGCAAATCCTATCCCCGTGAAGTGGGTCCTACAAGAAATGGGTTTAATCAAGTCAGGTATTCGTTTGCCGCTTGTTAACTGTTCAGCCCAATATCATGACGATTTACGTCTAGCAATGAAAGCAGCAGGAATTAACTAAAGATGATGAAATACATGAATAAAATTGATTTAAAGAAGATTGCAGGGCTTGGTTTATTAACCTTTTTATTAAGTGGGTGCGGTTTTTCAATCCCGTTTATTGATAATACCTCAGATTATAAAAAAGGTGGCGGAAGCGCGCGGCCACTTGAGGTGCCGCCAGACCTTACCTCTGCAAACTCTAGTGATGCTTACAATGTGCCTGGTGGTGCAACTAGCTACTCTGAATATAGTCAGCAGCAAGAGGGCCAAGAGCCTGGCGTGGAGCAAGTATTAAAGAATCCGGACGGGGTGCGTATGGAAAAGGCAGGTGCACAGCGCTGGCTAGTCGTTAATGCGCCTGCTGAAAAAGTATGGCCTGTTGTGCGTGAGTTCTGGTTAGATCAAGGCTTTGCTGTCCGAGTGGAAAATGCTGAGACAGGTGTAATGGAAACTGAGTGGGTGCGTGCAGACAATATCAAAGTAGAGGAAGACACCAGAGGATATGGTGAACGATTTGATAAATGGCTAGACAATCTATCAGGTCTTGCCGACAGGCGTAAATTTCGAACACGCTTAGAGCGTGGCGAGGAAAAAGGCACAACAGAAATCTATATGACACACCGTACTGTAGCTGGTGCGCCTGATGACGGTAAACAAAAGGTTCAAACGCAGTTGGGTGAAATTGACCTTGGTTATCGTCTTGATGCGGACAAGAAAAAGGACGTCAAAGTAGATCAGTTCGAAGAAGATTTAGATAAAGAGCTTTTACGTCGCTTGATGGTTAAACTGGGTGTTGCAGATGATCAAGCAAGGCAAATTGCCAATAATCCTGTGAAAGAAGTGCGTGCTGAAGTTGTTAAAGAAGCAGATCAAAGTGTAACGTTGAAGCTAAAAGACAATTACGCACGTGGTTGGCGTCGTGTAGGTTTGGCGCTGGACAAAGTTGGCTTTGTGGTTGAAGACAAAGACCGTTCAAAAGGCATGTTTTATGTCCGTTATGCGGATGTTGAAATCGATACTGGTCCTAAGGAGAAAAAAGGTCTGCTTGATACCTTGGCATTTTGGCGAGATGATGAAGAAGAGATAGAAAATAAATCCAAGCCAAAAGAAGAGGACACTGTCTTGGATAAGCTGAAGTTTTGGAAAGGTAAAGACGAAACCACAGATCCTTCTAAGAAATATAATATCCATGTTTCTGAAATCGACAGCGGTACAAAAGTAAATATAGTTGATAGTGAAGGTAATCCTAACCCGTCAACAACAGCAAATCGGATTATCTCTCTACTGTATAACCAATTGAAGTAACTGCCGCGATGCGCTTTGCTTCATTGGGTAGTGGTAGTTCAGGAAACTGCATGGTCATAGAGCAAGCATCAACATGCTTGCTATTGGATTGTGGTTTTAGTGTAAAGGAAACCCATGCTAGGCTAGCGCGGCTTGGTTTGTTAGCTGAAAACTTAACGGGTATTCTAGTTACACATGAGCATGATGATCATGCCAAAGGTGCGTTTAAATTAGCAGAAAAACTTAATATCCCTGTTTGGCTCTCGCATGGTACCCGTGTCATGACAGAGCGATACATGACTAGAGCGTCAAATGTAAAAGTCAATGTGGTAGATAGTCATACAACATTTGCAATCAATGACATAGAAATTACTCCTTTTCCAGTACCACATGATGCGAGAGAGCCAACACAATTTGTCTTCAGTTACGGACAGCAAAAGTTAGGTGTATTGACTGATGTAGGTGCAACAACGCCACACATTGAATTTATGTTGAGTGGCTGTAATGCGTTGGTGTTGGAATGTAACCATGACTTGACCATGTTAGAGAATGGTCCTTACAGCTATGCTTTGAAAAAACGTGTAGGTGGCGACTTGGGCCATTTAGACAATGAGAGTGCTGCAAAACTATTATCAAGGCTTGATACAAGCCAACTAAAACATATTATTGCGGCACATCTGAGTGCAAAGAACAATACGCAGGCGCTCGCAAAAAAAGCATTAAGTGGCGCATTAAACTGTGAGCCAGACTGGATAGGAATTGCTACACAGAATGAAGGGTTTTCATGGCGTGATTGTCTTTAGATTTGAATCACTTTAAAGACGGTGCTGTTGTTGATAGGAAATAGCTAGCAGAGCAAAAATTACTCACTTATTACCGCTTCATCAGGTGCTACTAACGGTATTTCCTCAGTCATCTCATCAGCAGTTTCTTCAACTTCCAGTTTCATTTCTTGCATAGCTTTAGCGGGTGCTATTTCTGCATTTGCTTCTACTGCATCGATAAGGTCTTTTTCAGCGGCTGATGTTTCTTCGATAGTTTGTTCGCTACAAGCGGTAAAAAAAATAGTCAAAAGAAGGATTAAAAACGTATTAAACAAATATTTCATGATTGAGAGTGCGAAACCTACATTATACAAATTGAGATTTTATCAGTATCTTTGATATAAATTTGTGAGGAATTGTGACCATTTTGTAATAGAAGTGTTCTGACCAGCTTAATCAACCTTTATCATCAGTCCACTTTGTATGTTTGACTTGCTGTTGCTGATTCCTAAAATCTTGCGACTTACTTCATCATGATTTTGCATCGTGCCACCTATGTCTACCCATTCACCTAATTGCACGCGCAATAAAGTGGTGAGTTCCTCAAAGTCAATATAACCTTGTGCGTCAAGTCTGGAAATGCGTGGTGTAATCTCCAGCTCAACTTGGTCACCTAAGCTACGTGGCCTAACAGCAAAACCAGTACTTATTTCTTGCCAATCAGTGATGCGCTCAACTTGGGCGAAACGGCTGGTGATAGTCAACCACTCTTGTGTGAATGGTACAAATTGACCTACACGAATAAATGCACGTTCGCCATCCAGCACATTCAAGAATTGGCTGCTAGATTGTTGTGTTTTTCTTGACGTTTCTTCTGCATAGATGTTACCGCTATTGGGTTTCACTCGCCTGCTATTACTTATGGTAACGTCTCCAATTTTCACATTACCCGTTGCCTCTATCCGACTGGTTTGGTTGTTTAGATTGCTATTTCGATTAACTGTAATTCTACGGTTTTCTCTTGCTGTATCTAATTGCTTAACAATCATTTCAATTTCACGAATGCGATCTGGTGAGGCGCGTAGAATTAATTGGTTGCGTAGTCCTGTAGCTGTACCATCTTCACCAACCATTGGTGTTATCGTTGGTAGCAGATCATCAGCAAAACGGTGTTGTAATGTAATGATTTTGAGTTCTGTATCTGCTTGTATGTGAGGGCTCAGCAGGCTGCATATGATAATAAAAAGTGCGAAGATGAGTGTGTTTGAATATAAAGCTTTCATTCGCATTACTACAGGCCAAGTTTTGTTGCAGATACTGGGTGAGTCGTTTCTTGTAGCAACTCATCAAAACGGTTTTTTAAACTAGCAGTTGTTTCTTTATCGTTAAGCATATACTTAAAGCGTGACTGATCGATATGGAAGCGCCTAATATAGCTCGTATCGTCCGCTAATACAAAACAGTCTTTAGCTATTTTTGCGTGGTCATTCGTTTCATAAACGGTCATTTTATGCCCAAACGTAAGCAACAAATTGAGTAGTCGCGGACATTGTGTTGTGAAGTGCGTTGTGTCATGCAGTATGATGGTCAATCTGGACGTGTTATCTTTGCTTAGAAAGTCATGTACCCGCTCATAGCGCTTGATGCTACTGTAGTCACCTATTGAGAAATCTTGATCAAAAATAAGCAGTTGTTGCTTTGCTTGTGCAATCACAATATCTAGAGCAAGCGAATATTCATGCTCGCCAACGATAATAGTGTCTTGTTGTAACTCGTTTTCACTCATATCCATAATCGTCAGTAATGTTATTACAAATCGTCATGTATAAACTGCAAATATCCAGCACTGTAAGCATCCTGTAAGGTTGCTGCTATTTGCTGACGTAATTGCAAATTCAATGCGCTAGCATCTAGTTGTCTTGTGTCTGCAAGTTTTCGCATACAGTTTACTATGTTAGGTGCAACGTTTAAAGGTTCACCATTTATATAGAAATGATCTTTAATAAAAAGCATTCGCGACTGTAAGTTAAGCTGTAATACTGATGCTAGTAATAGGTTGCTCAAACCGTCGACTGTAATAGGAGCTTGTGTCTCAAAAATAACATCGGGTTTAGGCTCGCTCATGTAACGACCCAAAAAGTCAGCAACTGCATTAGTATCCCAGCTTGTTTTGCTCAGTATGGTTTCTACTTTCTTAACCATTGATTCACTTATTTCAGCTGGATGTTTTTGTGGCGTTAAATCTGGGTCTTCATAGAGTCCAGTAACCTTGATCGTATCTTGCAGATACTCCAGAAATGCATGTGTAAGTTCTTCTGCTTTAGGCGACCGAAAACCAATTGAGTAAGTCATGCATGCATCATCTTCGGCAATGCCATGATGTGCAACATTGGGTGGTAAGTAGAGCATATCTCCAGATTCCATCACCCATTCTTGTTCTGCTTCAAAATGCTTCAGAATCGCTAGCGGTGCATTATCTATTAAGGTCAAATCAGGCTGCGTATTGATTTTCCAGCGTCTTTTGCCGCTGCCTTGCAATAAAAATACATCATATGCATCTACGTGCGCACCAACAGAGCCGCCAGTCGGTGCGTAACTCACCATTAAGTCATCTAGTCGCACATGTGGAATAAAGTTGAATTGACTCAATAAATCATTTGCTTCTGGAATGTGATGGTTAACGCTTTGTACCAGCAGTGACCAGTTTGTTTTCGGCAGTGAAGAAAAAGCTGCTTCCTTAAAAGGACCGTGTTCTACTAACCATTGATTAGTTTCAAGTTTCACAATTCTAGACTGTGCATCTTCCTCGCATGCCAAGCCTGCGAGTTCATTAGGTGTTAGTAGCCCTTTGAAATTTGGGATTGCTTGCCGAATCAGAAGCGGTTTCTTCTGCCAGTATTCAGCTAAAAATTGTCTGGGGCTTAAATTGTTTAATAATCGTAGCGATTTTTCCATCATGGCATTCTAATCTTGAATGAATGTTTAGGAAAATAATTGCATCTGTATACAGGTGGGTATATAGTAACTGGTAATGATTAAGAATAAGAATATTTATACATTTGATAAAGGGAGATGTAGTCTATGAACAAGCCTGTCGATTTAGATGTTAAAACTTATCATGGTGGTTGCCCACATGATTGCCCAGATACATGTAGCATGGAATACCATGTTAAAGATGGAAAGCTCCTAAAGGTAACAGGTAACCCCAATCATCCAATGACGCGTGGTGGCTTATGCGTCAAGCTAAAAGACTACGAAAAAAGACATTATCATCCTGACCGTCTGCTCTACCCAATGAAACGCACTGGTCCCAAAGGCAGTAAGCAATTTGAAAGAATCAGTTGGGATGAAGCGCTCAACACCATTACAACCAAGTGGAAAAAAATCATTGCCGAAGATGGCCCTCAAGCTATTATGCCGAATAGCTATTTAGGAAACCAAGGTTTGGTGCATGGCTTAAATGGTGGAGATGCATTCTTTAATCGCATGGGGGCAACAGTTACGGAACGCACTTTCTGCGGCGAAGGATCATGTACAGCTTGGTTATTAACAGTGGGGCCTACTGCGGGCGTGGATCCAGAAAGCTTTGCTCACGCTAACTACATTGTGATTTGGGCTTGTAATTCTGTAAGTACCAATCTACACCACTGGCATATTGTGCATGAAGCGCAAAAACGTGGTGCTAAGGTGGTGGTTGTAGACGCATACGCTTCAAAAACAGCAAAAGAAGCTGACTGGCATATAGCACCCAAGCCTGGAACGGATGGTGCATTAGCAATGGCGATGATGCATGTGATTATTGAAGAAGGCCTGCAAGATCAAGACTATATTGACCAATATACTGAGGGTTATGCTGATTTAGCGGCGCGTGCAAAGACACGTACACCAGAGTGGGCAGAAAAAATAACAGGTGTGCCAGCAGATGTCATTCGTCAATTTGCACGTGAATATGCCACAACCGCACCTGCCGCAATCCGTTTAGGTGTTGCGTTGGAGCGTAATTACGGTGGTAGCCAAGCTATCCGTGCAGTGACTTGCCTGCCTGCACTCATTGGAGCGTGGCGTCATGTAGGAGGTGGGGCGTTGCAATTTCCGGTATGGGAGCATCCTTATAAATTTGATGTGATTTGCCGTCCAGATTTGATTCCTGAAGGTACGCAGGTAGTAAACAACCTACAATTTGGTCGCGCATTATTAGGTGAGCTCAATCTAAAAACACCAATTAAATCAGTCATGGTGTGGAATACCAATCCACTTACACAAGCCCCTGAGACGGATAAGATTGCAAAAGGTTTAGAGCGCGAAGATTTATTTACGATTGTGGCCGATCACTTTATTTCTGATACAGCAGCTTATGCCGATATTGTGTTGCCGGCGGCCATGGGAGCAGAAATGGAAGATATGGTGCTGTCATGGGGCCACTTGTATCTCACTTACAACGAAAAATGTATTGAACCACCTGGTGAAGCGCTGCCAAATCAGGAAATATTCAGACGTCTTGCCAAATTGATGGGCTATGAAGAAGATAACTTTAAATGGAGCGATAGTGAGTGCCTGGAAAACTATGTAGACTGGAATGCGCCAACTTGTGATGGGATTGACTTGGAGTACTTGCGTAAGCATGGTTTTGCAAGACTAAAAGATTTTGGCGATAAAGACGTGCGTGCTCGTCACTCAGAAGGTAATTTTCCAACACCAACAGGCAAATGTCATTTTAAAGTAGATGGAGCTAAAAACTTTGTCGCTGGACCGTTCCGTCAAATGTATGAAGGCCTTCAACCTGGGGAAGATATTGATCCATTGCCAGACTACGTGGAATCACGTGAGTCGCCAGATACCAATCCTGCTTTGGCTGCTAAATATCCGCTCAGCATTATTTCACCTAAGAGCCATGCATTCTTGAACTCTTGCTATGCCAATATGGATAGTCAGCAAAAGGCGCAAGGTGAACAGTTTGTCATGATTAATGCACTAGATGCCAATGCACGTGATGTGAAAAATGGCGATACGGTAAAAGTGTTTAACGACCGTGGAGCATTCGAAGGTAAAGCTATTATTACAGATGATGTTAACGCAGGGATAGTGGTTGCTTCATTAGGATACTGGCGTCAGCTAAATAAAGGCACCGTCAATTCAATCAGTTTGGCTGAGTTTGGCGATATGGGTCACTCAGCGAGTTTTAGTGATAATTTAGTTGAGGTGGGTTTAGCATAGAGATAACGCATGCAGAAAAAAAGCCGCATTTGCGGCTTTTTCTTGTCTATATGCTTTAATCAAACACCTGAGTCAAGGACTTATCGTTTGTAACTTTAAACGGCGTTTTTTTGCATTACTGTATAACGCGAAAGCCATCGCGCAAATGCTAATTAATAAAAATAAACCGGTCAGGATATGGCCAAAACTTAGTCCTTGCTGCAATACAGCTTCATTGGGCTTTTCTGGATTGTAATAAACAGTGACTCTACTACCAGTGTGGTGTTCTTTTTCAATTAAGGCTAATATCTTGTCCCTATTGCGGTCGGCCCATTTAATTTGAACTCCAGTGTATGTTTTATCCGCTATAGCATATTGAAATTTTAATCTTGCAGAATATATGCTGATAATGTCACTATTTTTATTAGATCTTTTTCTCTCCATTAACTCAATATGCGTTATTTTACCTTGCACATAAGGCCAATCATTTGAGTTAAGTGCTTTGGGTGCGCTAACAAAGGTGAAATAGAGGGCGCTAACAATCAATGTGAGGTAAACCAAGGCAAACGGCCAGCCCATGGTTCTGGAAATTTGGTTCAACATGTTAGAAGTAATCAAATAAAATTGTTGATTGCATCTTAATGAATAGTCATCAGTGTTGCAACTTTGATGCCTTAAAACTAATCAAAATAAAACTTCAAGAACGCTGCTAAACTTTGATATTAATAATTGTAAAAAATAGTGGAAATATCCAATAGGAATGGTAAAGTAGCGCCTTATTTTTTTAGTGGTAATAAAAGTTTTAGTCTGTGAGTAGCTCTTCCATTATTTTTGCATTTTTTATCGCTGGTTTTCTCAGCGTAACAGTTCATGATGTGTTTTTTGGGCCTATTGCTTATGGGCCTAATAATACATTACATCAAGTTGCCAAAAGCTATCCTAAAAGCCGTATTGCAACCTCACAGAAGGAACATGCAATCGTTTTCAAACAGTCTGAGTCTAATCAGAAAAATTAATTACCTCAGCCATAAAAGCTTCATCATATTTTCTTAAGAAGTTCACATTAGCTCGTTATAGTGCCAGTTTGATTTCAGGCTGCACTGTTTCTGTTCATTTGCACTGACTTATTGCGTGTAAATTTCAGTGAGCTGACTAACTATTGATTGAGAGTTTACATTTCATTAGCCCATTCGGACTAATTTCTGGTCGATAGCGGAGAGGTGTGTGGTTTGCATAAAATTTTGGCATAGCTTATGCAGTGTATTAACCGTAGATTTGTGACTCTTTAGAAAGGAGAGAGAAATGGGTAATTCATCGACGCAATTTCCATTTATGCTTGCTGCGCTTATTGCCGTGATGATTCACGCTGTTGTTTCAGAGCCCAGGTTAGATTCTGAGAACAGCATAAAGCAGCAGGCAAACACTATCCAACAAAAAGGCCAAACAGTCGCTAGTTTACTGATTTCTACACCAGTCAAAACAAAACAATAATTAAATTAAAATGGTAAGAAAACTGCAGTGGCTAGACTTTGTGCAACACGAGAAATAAATCGCTGTGACTTTTCAGCCAGTGCGGTTGCATAGAAGTCTGTTCTGCCTATTATTTTGCCAAACTCTCTCTCAAAACTTAAATTGCGTTCTCTTTCATTAATTTCATTTGATAGTAAATATAAATTGCCTTTTGCATCGACACTGTTAGCAAGTTTCCAAGCAGCGATTTCAAAGTTGCGTGCAACGTTGTAAATGCGCTGTGGGTCCAAGTTGTCTGTTAGATAGAACTCCGTTTTATTGTCGTGTGCTTTAGCCAGCATCGTTTGTAATCCTACGATGAATGCCAGTACGCGGTCACCTTGGAATGTCTCATCAAATGCAAGGAAGATTGCCTCTGTGTCTTGCTTACGGTTAATCTCATCAAAGCGCCAGTGATGCTGATGACCACCTTCAAAAACCCATTCCGTCATTTTTTCTGCTGAATCTGTGGTGCTTTTGGCTAACTCTCTGGGGTTGCGCTTGTAAAGCTTTATCATAAGCGTGCGCAAGCTGAAGACATTATTGCTATATTCCATGTCAGCCATACGATCGAAGTCCGTTTTGGCAAACTGATTGATGCTACTTCGGTCTGCACGTTCAGGTATTTTGTTTTTACTGTAAAGCGGATTGTTTGCACAGGCAGTCAGCAGCAGCATGCTGATTATTAGTGCAGTGCTTTTTATCATGCAGCCTCTATTGTTTCATTGAGGATCGTTCTGGATTGGGGAAATAAAATACTAAATGTGCTTCCTTTACCAATTTTACTGTCAACTTCCAATTTAGCACGATGGCGATTAAGGATGTGCTTAACAATAGCTAATCCAAGACCAGTGCCGCCAGTTTCACGACTTCGGCTATTATCAACGCGATAAAAACGTTCTGTGAGTCTAGGTATATGTTGTTCTTCAATGCCTATGCCAGAATCTTTTACACTAAAAACAGCTTGTTTATTTTTAAGTTGCCAGCTGATGATGATGTCGCCGCCTTCAGGCGTGTAACGAATAGCATTACTCACTAGATTTGTGAATGCACTCATCAGCTCGTCTCGGCTTCCTTTGAGATTTAGCGATTTATCTACTTGAAGTTTGATAGTGTGCTTACCGTTGCTTAAGGCTTTTGCATCATTTTGAATCATATCTAGTAAAGCTGGCATTTGAATAATGGTTGTGGCAGGTACTTCATAATTACTTTCAATGCGCGATAGCGTTAATAAGTCCTCAATGATTAGGCGCATTCGGCTTGTTTGAGAGATCATCATATCAAAATAATTCTTTGTGCCTTCTGCTACGGCACCTTCTGTATCAGTTAATGTTTCTAAAAAACCGCCTACTACGGTAAGAGGTGTTCGTAACTCATGTGAGACATTAGCAATGAAGTCTCGCCGCATGGTATCTATTTTTTCTTGTGCAGAAATGTCGCGGCAGATAAGTAGTTTTTGTGCGGTACCAAAAACAATAAGCTGAATTTGTAACGTTGTTTCAGCATTACGGTTAGATTTGACGGTGATAGGTTCCCGATAATCTTTGCTATGCAAGTAATTAATGAATTCAGCATAGCGGACAAGGTTTTGGATAGGTTGGTTGGTATCAGTTGTTATATCTAGTCCAAGCAAATGTTCTGCGGGTGGATTGCACCATTCAATTTCATTACGGTGATTCAATACCGTTATACCATCAGGTAGAGCATTGGTCGCTCGTTTGAAGCCTTCTAAGGCAGCTACTAGCTCCGCTTCAGTCCTAATATTTTTGCGTTGGTGTTGGAATAATGCAGAGAAAACACTTTCCCAAATACCTCTTCCCTCAGGGATTTCATTTAGATTGGGTGTTTTTAACCAGCGCTGAAGTTTGTAAATCCAATAGATGTGGCTAGTAATGTACAAGGCCAGCGCTAAGCATAGAAACGCTAATGCATTAACTAAGTTGCTTGCCAACCAGACGACAACGGTGATTGCCAGTAGGCTAATGCCTATCCATAATGTTTTCCATCGAATATCTTGCATATTCGCTAATTCTTATCGTGTGCGCTTATTATAGTAGCTTTTGTGCGCAGGAATAAAGCCAGATGAATATTAATTGGTTAATGCTGAAAGTCGATAGCCAGCGCCGCGCACAGTTTGTATTAAGTCTTGATGACCTGATGCAGATAGTGCATTTCTTAATCGACGAATATGAACATCTACAGTACGGTCTTCCACAAAAACGCGATCACCCCAAACTTTATCAAGTAATTGGCCTCTTGAGTGAACACGCTCAGGGTTGCTCATAAAGTAATGCAACAACCTAAATTCTGTAGGCCCTAAATCAACGATAGTGTTGTTTCCTGTCACGCGGTGAGTGATAGGGTCTAGGTGCAAGCCCTGAATTTCGATAGGGTCATCAGTCATCTGAGGCGCTCTGCGGCGTAAGACGGCTTTGATGCGCGCATTTAATTCACGAGGGCTAAATGGTTTGGTGACATAGTCATCCGCGCCTACTTCAAGACCTCTTACCTTATCAAATTCGTCTCCACGTGCCGTAAGCATAATAATCGGTATTTGTTTAGTAGAGCTGTCAGATTTAAGTTTACGTGCAAAATCAATACCATTCATGTTAGGTAGCATCCAATCCAGCAAGATTAAATCGGGAATGGTGTTCCGCAGCAGTTCTTGCGCATGTTCGGCACTAATAGCGCGAAGTGGCGTGTGACCTGCTTGCGTGATGTTAAGTGCTAACAACTCTTGAATAGCAGGCTCGTCTTCTACAACTAATATATTTGCAGGCATTTTGCTCCAAAATAACAATGATACGGGCACATTATGTGACCATAATATTTCAAATTTATGACAGAGTCACAAAATTATTCGCATTATTAAAAATAGTTAATTGCCATTTTTTGAAATTTGTAACAATATGTAACTAGTTCAAAAGCTGCAGCATAAAATAGAAAGCGTTGGGAGGAAGTATGGCAAGTTTTTTAGACAAAGAGAATACAATTGCAGGCCCTGGTTTTAATCGCTGGCTAGTGCCGCCAGCGGCGCTTGCAATCCATCTCTCAATCGGGATGGCTTACGGTTTTAGCGTATTTTGGAAGCCGCTAGGTAATGCGTTAGTTGATGCTAATGGCACGCCGCTTGCTGCGTGTGCAGCTGGCGCTACAACTTTTACAGATAAGCTGGCTGGAACAGCCAAGGCTTTGTTTGCGACGGATTGTAATTGGACCCAATTTGATTTGGGCTGGATGTTTACTCTGTTTTTTGTATTGCTAGGTTGTTCTGCCGCTGTTTTTGGTGGGTGGCTAGAGCGCGAAGGACCCAGGAAAACAGGTTTTGTTTCTGCTATTCTCTGGGCAGGAGGTTTACTCATTTCAGCCTATGGTATTTACATCCATCAGTTATGGCTGTTGTGGCTTGGCAGTGGTGTGATTGGCGGTATAGGCTTGGGGTTGGGATATATTTCTCCTGTATCTACATTGATTAAATGGTTTCCTGATCACCGTGGCATGGCTACTGGCATGGCGATTATGGGCTTCGGTGGTGGAGCAATGATTGGCTCACCCATTGCGACAAAATTAATGGCGCATTTTTCAGAGGCTGGTGGTGTCGGTGTATGGCAAACGTTTGTGGTACTTGGGATCATCTATTTTGTTTTTATGGTCAGTGGCGCATTTGGGTATCGCGTCCCAGCTACAGGTTGGAAGCCGGAAAACTGGACACCACCAGAAACACAGAAAAATGCCATGATTGCACATAAACATGTGCATCTTAGTAAAGCACACAAAACACCGCAGTTCTGGCTTTTATGGCTGGTACTATGCATGAATGTCTCTGCGTGTATTGGTATTTTGGGGGCGGCATCTCCCATGCTACAAGAGACATTTGGTGGTGCTTTAATTGGCCAGCCCGAGTTAGGTTTTGCTGAGGTTCGCAGTAATCACGATTTAACTACCGCAGCAGCACTAGTAGGAGCAGGTTTTGTCGGTTTGATATCTGTATTCAATATTTTTGGACGGATTGGATGGGCTTCGTCATCTGATAAGCTTGGCCGCAAGCGAACTTACTATATTTTCTTTGTACTTGGTGCTTTCTTATATTGTTCCGCTGCCTATGTGGCAGGTTTCAAATCATTATCTTTATTCGTAGCGAGTTTTTGCATTATCTCCTCCATGTATGGAGGTGGTTTTGCGACTATTCCTGCTTATTTAGCCGACATATTTGGTACGCAGTTTGTTGGCGCTATTCATGGTCGGCTTCTTACTGCATGGTCAACAGCAGGTATTGTTGGTCCTGTTATTGTCAATTACATGCATGATACACGCTTAGAAGCTGGTGTACCATACGACAAGATATATGGACCTATTATGCTAGTGCTTGCAGGCATGATGGTAATTGGGTTTGTTGCAAATATGCTAATTAAACCATTGAATGATAAAGACTTTATGACGGACGCAGAACTTGAGGCTGTGCGCAGTGCTGGGCATGAGAAAGTCACAGCAAAATCATCCACAAACGCTGCAACAGAAAAACACACCTTCATTATGTTACTAGCCTGGGCAGCGGTAATCATCCCGATTGCATATGGAATTTGGAGTACTGCGCAGAAAGCGTGGTCATTATTTAGCTAGATTGTATAAATGCCATCGTATTGGGAGACCTAATTAGCGTAAAATATTGCTTTTTACGAAATAGAGAGAATGTTTTGGACAAAATAGCAATTAATCTTGATGGTGCCGGTAAAACGATAGGCTTGGTCTTATCAAGATTTAACAGCAATATCGGTGAAGCTTTACTCAAGTCCTGCCATGCAGAGTTGTTAAAGCTTGGCGTTGCAGAAGAAAATATTCGGCTAGCAACAGTAGCAGGCGCACTAGAAACACCTTTAATTCTTCAGGAAATGGCTTTAAGCGAGCAATATGACGCATTGATTGCGCTTGGTGCAATTGTTAGAGGTGAAACCTATCACTTCGAAGTCGTTGCCAATGAGTCTGCTCGTGGCGTATCGGACGTGCAGTTGAATACAGGGATTCCAATTGCTAATGCTATTCTGACCACAGAGAATGATGAGCAAGCATTAGCACGTGTAGAAGTGAAAGGTGCTGAAGCAGCAAGAGTCGCCATAGAAATGGCTAATTTGGTTAGTGTATTATGAGCGACATTAGTGTAAATACTGGCGCTGCTAAAAAACGTAAATCTAGCAAAAGTCGACGTAAATCAAGAGAGCTGGTGTTAAAAGCAATCTATCGTCGCATGATGAACGAGGGTGATATCAAGCAAATTTTGTTAGATATGCATGATGACCCTGATTATTCTAAAGCAGATGAAGATTACTTCAAACAGTTGTTAGGTGGTGTCTTTGACCATTTAGCAGCTATAGATGCAGAAATCACCACTTTTATTGATCGCGAGATTAATGAGCTGAGTCCTATCGAACATGCAATTTTAAGAGTGTCATCTTATGAGCTATTATTTGATGTAACGATACCTTATCGCGTAGCAATCAACGAGGGTGTAGAGCTTGCAAAAACCTTTGGCGGCTCAGATGGGCATAAGTATATTAATGGTGTGTTAGATAAATTAGCCGCTTCTGCCAGACCGCACGAGTTTGGGAGATAGCTTTTATTGTAGGGTTACGAACTTATCCTTATTGTTTTAACAATACAAAAGCAATACAGCTAAAATGGAAATGATTGGGATGATATGGATGTAACAAAAGCCATAAGTGTTGCCCGTATGTCCGATGTTGGACTCATGCGCAGCCAAAATGAGGACTCAGTTGCAAGTGATTTAACAACAGGTCTTGTCATGGTTGCGGATGGCATGGGCGGGTACAAAGCAGGCGAAATCGCCAGTCAAATGACCACACTAATTGTTGCTGCAGAGTTAGCAGAGCTTATGCATCAAGAAACAAAAACAAGAAGAACACCATATTTATCTGTGGCGGATATGCTCAAAAGAGCAGTAGCAATCGCTAACAGTCGTGTTTATCAAATTTCGCAAGAACAACCCATTTGCTCAGGCATGGGAACAACAATGGTAGCGGGTGTTTTTAACAACAATAAACTGGTTATAGGGCATATTGGCGATTCTAGGCTCTACCGTTTCAGAGATGGCAAACTAGAGCAACTCACAGAGGACCATTCTTTACTTCAAGAGCAAATTAATGCTGGGTTGATTACCAAGGAGCAAGCCAGGCTGTCAAATGACGGTCACTTAGTTACGCGCGCACTGGGAACAGAAGCGGAAGTAGAGCTAGAGCTAAATGAATATGACACGCTGGTTGGCGATTGTTACTTACTTTGTTCCGATGGGTTAACAGATTTAGTTGAGGATGATGAGATTGAAAAAACAATTGCATTATCCAATGGAAATATCAACCTCGCAGCTAGTAACCTCATCAGACTTGCAAATAAATTTGGAGGGGCAGATAATGTGTCCGTTGTTATTGCTCTAGTTAAAGATTCGTTTGCAATGAAGCAAAGATGGATACATAAGTTATGGGGATAGGTTCAGTTAAACCAAGAAGGTAGTCATGGCTAAGTTAATTTTCTTACTAGATGGTAATGTAATTAAAGAATATGTGGTGGACAAAGACAGGTTGACCATTGGGCGTCGTGCAACGAATGATGTACATATAGATAACTTGGCAATTAGTGGTGAGCATGCAGTCATTGTGAGTAACGGTGATGAGGTTTACATACAAGACCTTGATAGTACTAACGGTACCGTTGTTAACAAAAAATCAATTAAAAAACAGGTGCTTAAGCATGGAGATACCATTGGCCTAGGTAAGTATCAGTTAAAATTTGTACAGGATCCAACTACTAAAAAAGTAGAAGCTAATGGTTTTGCGGATACAGTAATGGTGACAGCAGAGCATGCAGAAGATAACGCTCAAGATTTGACAGATGATTCTGGGAATGCAGGAGAAGATCATCAACAAGAAGACGCTTCTATGATTGATGGCGTATCAAATGACATAGTAGAAGCCGAGGCAGAAGAAACATCAGTAAGTACCCAAGAACCAAGACTGAAAATTCTAAGTGGAGATAAGTCTGGTGAAACATTGTTTCTAGATAAAACAATGGTTAAATTAGGTGAAGCAGGAAAGCAGGTTGCAGTTGTGACCAAGAGGCAAGAAGGCTATTTTCTGACACACGTGGCTGGGGATCAGTATCCAATTGTGAATGGTAAAGCCATTGGTGCACAAGCACATGCTTTAAACAATCATGAAGAAATAGAGGTGCTGGGGATAAAGATGGAATTTTGTCTCGATTAATATTGTTAGATGACAATGAAGGTGAGTGCGTTGTTATATGAAACAATCAGAACTTCTTAACCAATTAGAGCGGTTAAACGCAATCGGTGTTGCACTATCCGCCGAACCAAATAACGAACGTTTGCTAGAGACCATACTATTAGGAGCAAAAGAGCTTACTAACGCAGATGGTGGTACGCTTTATACTGTAACTGATGACCAACGTCTTAAGTTTGAAATTATGCGTACACTCAGTCTAAATATTGCACTGGGTGGTACAACAGGTAAAAAAATCCCTTTTTCTCCTCTGCCACTATATTTGGAAAATAATCAGCCCAACCTTAATATGGTGGCTGCATGCTGTGTTCTTAAAGACCAAACGATTAATATCGACGACGCATATTTGGCTGAAGGATTTGATTTTTCTGGTACACGTCAATTTGACGAAAAAATGGGATATCGGTCGAAGTCATTTTTGACAGTACCCATGAAAAATCATGAAAACGAGATAATTGGCGTTTTGCAGTTGATTAATGCAATTGACCCCAAAACAAAAGAAGTTGTTTCATTCACACAGTCACATCAGCGTTTAGTTGAATCTTTGGCGTCGCAAGCTGCTGTCACTATGACAAATCAGAATTTAATAAACGGTTTAAAGGATCTTTTTGAATCTTTTATTAAATTAATTGCAGATGCAATTGATGAAAAGTCACCACATACTGGTGGTCATTGCCAAAGAGTTCCAGAGTTAACAATGATGCTTGCAGAAGCCGCAATGAAAACGAAGAGTGGCCCTTTTAAAAACTTCACCATGACTGAAAAAGAGATTTATGAACTCAAAATTGCGGCCTGGTTGCATGATTGCGGTAAGGTTACCACACCTGAATATGTGATGGATAAAGCGACTAAGCTTGAAACAATATTTGATCGTATAGCGTTTATTGATCAGCGGTTCGAACTATTAAAGGCGCAGCGGGAAAATGATTATTTGCAGTTAATGCTTCAGTCTTGTGGGGACGGAAAGTCCCTTAACTATAAGTCTATGCAAAATGAAATCAAAGCAATTCACCTGCAACTTGATGACGATAAACAGTTTATTCGTCGTGTGAATGTTGGTACGGAGTCTATGCGTAAGCAGGATCAGGAACGTGTAATGAAAATAGCCAGTTATGATTTCATCGATTCAGATGGCAAGCGGAAAAAATTTCTCAGTGATGATGAGGCATATAACCTGACTATTCCGCGTGGGACGTTAACGCCAGAGGAGCGTGCAATCATCAATAACCATATTTCAGTGACTATTAGCATGCTCGAATCGCTACCATATCCAAAAGACTTGATGCGCGTACCTGAATATGCGGGAGGTCATCATGAGCGTATGGACGGCAAGGGTTACCCTAAGGGTCTAAAGCGCCATGAAATGTCAATTCCTGCAAGAATGATGGGTATTGCTGATATTTTTGAAGCACTTACATCAAAAGACAGGCCATACAAAAAAGCCAAAACATTATCTGAGACATTAATGATACTTGGCAAAATGAAGTTAGAGCATCATATTGACCCAGATATATTTGATTTGTTTGTACGTGAAAAGATTTATTTGCGTTATGCTGAAATGTTTTTAGAGCCATCGCAGATTGATGAAGTAGATGAGTCTAGAATACCTGGCCATGTGAGCTTTGACGTTATTAATACGCTATAAATGCTTTTATTTCTTCAGTGATTGATACTAGCTTATCAAGACTGGCTTCATTGATACATTTGCCACTAGGTACGAGCCGCACATTAGGCCCTATATCACAGAGTCCCATGCATGGACTTTTTTCAATTGAAATTGGGATGTCTTTTAGTTCATCACTGAGTGCAGTAAATAATTTGTTACTTTCACGCGCGCCACATGATGGATGATTGGGGTTTGCGCGGAAGTTAGCGCAGACCAGTACCTTTTTTTCAGATACTGCGTTCATAGATACCATGCTGATCTAACATTAAAAAGCTTCCTTGCTCGTACCAATCACCAAGCACAACGCGTTCACATTGATGGCCTTTAATATGGTATTGATGCCTATTTGGTCTATGCGTATGCCCATGAATAAAGAATGGTGGATAATCATACTCCTCTAGCAAGGACTCAACAGCGGCCTGATTAACATCCATGATTTCCATGGACTTAATTGATTTTTCTCGTTCGCTCTGTTTGCGAATCGATTCAATATAGGCAATACGTGATGATAGAGGCTGACTTAGAAAATTGTTTGCCCAAGTTTCATTGCGTACTTCGGCTCTGAATTTAAGATAATCCTTATCATCCGTGCAGAGACTGTCGCCATGACTCATCAGAATTCTTTTACCGTATAGGGTGGTTAAATAAGGGTCGGATAGGATCGTGACTTTTGTAGCTTTTGAAAATTCGCCATCTAGTAAGAAATCACGATTGCCATGAATCAGAAAAGAATTCACGTCAGATTGACCGACTTTATTTAGTGCCTTAATTACTTCAGCGTAAGCCCCAGTATTTATAATATCGTCACCAGGCCAATATTCAAACAAGTCGCCCAGAATATAAAGATTTTGCGCTTCTATAGCAGTATCTGATAGAAATGTTACAAAAGCTTCAATCATTTCTGGGCGCGATTCACAAAGGTGTAAGTCTGAGATAAAAAGACTAAAGCCCATATTGAATTTGTTACTCAACAGGTTTTGCTAGACGATGATTGCTTTTTCAATAATCACAGGTTCTACTGGTACATCCTGATGTCCAGCACGAGAGCCCGTTTCGATAGCTTTAATTTTATCGACAACGTCTGTTCCTTCTACCACTTTGCCAAATACACAGTAGCCCCAGCCACTAGCAGTAGGCGCAGTATGATTTAAAAAATCATTGTCATTCACGTTAATGAAAAATTGACTAGTTGCTGAGTCAGGGATCGAGGTGCGTGCCATGGCAATTGTATATTTGTCGTTGCTTAAGCCATTGTCAGCTTCGATTTTGATTGCATCTTGTGTCGACTTTTGTTTCATATCTGTGTCAAAACCGCCACCTTGAATCATGAAGTTATCAATTACACGATGAAAGATTAAGCCATCATAAAAACCATCTTCAACATATTTTAGAAAGTTTGCGACTGTAATTGGCGCTTTGTCCGCATAAAGTTCAAGAGTAATTTCACCAAAATTTGTAGTTAGTTTTACCACGTTAAGTCCTTAGTTATTGATAATTAATTTCTATAAACGACGTTACTCTGTCGTTTCGCCGTTCAGTACGGTAACACTGATGATTTTTATTGGCTTGATTGGTACATCAGAAAACCTTGAGATACTGCCAGTAGGTGAAACGCCGATTTGTTTGACTACGTCCATGCCCTTGGTTACTTTGCCGAACACGCAATAACCTATTTTCTCTGGCTCTGGGCTGGTGTAGTCTAAAAAATCATTATCTTTCAGATTAATAAAGAATTGTGCTGTCGCAGAGTCAGGGTCTGGTGTCCTAGCCATCGCTATGGTACCGACTTTATTTTTTAGGCCATTGTTTGACTCGTTTTTAATTGGTGCCTTTGTCGGCTTTTCAAACAGATCTCGCTCAAAACCACCACCTTGAATCATAAAGTTATTAATCACACGGTGAAAAATAGTTTTTTCATAAAAGCCACTTCTAACATATTGTAGGAAGTTAGCAACTGTAATTGGCGCTTTTTCTGGATAGAGCTCAACCGTAAAGTCACCCATACTGGTTTTAAATTCAACTTGCGCTGTCTCTGCTAGTGTAGAAATTGGGGTGAATGTGATGAGAATTAAAGTGAAGAGTAGACTTTTAAATAAGTTAAATTTCATGTTGATTATGATGCGCCCTCGTAAATGATTTTCCATTGGTTATTCTCATTGGCCCAATATTGGCGTTTACGCATTTTGTTTTTGAGCGTTGGGCTCTCGTAATACTGATCAAAGTCGACTACGACAATTTTAGTATTCGGTCCTAAATGTTTTGCTTTGCGCAAGTTTGGGTAACCAAACATACTCACATCACTAATTTTAATTGCAACTTTTGGCTTGCTTGCTTGTACCCTTCGCTTATGGTCTGCCCACTCATTCAAACTACCGTCGCTATAAAAAAATTGACTTGAATAGTGGCTTAAGTATTTGTCGGTGTTTTGAGAAATCCAGTCTTGTTGCCATTGTGCAAGTGCTTTATTTAGCGCAGAAAGCTCAACCCTTTGTGTTGCTTCAGCAATGTTGCTAATCCATTCCACATTATCAGAGATGATGACGGGTGTGTTACCGTTTTTTAGTATAGATGCTAATTTATTTAAATCAGGGTTGCTTAATACAACGCAACCATCACTAGCTCTTGGTGGGCGGCTATAGGTATCTTTTGGTGTGCCATGTAGCCATATACCATGCCCTGTTTTTTTATAATGCTTGTCTAGGGCATTGGGATAGTTCAGTGGGTAAGCACCATCACCATAAAAGTCAGACAGGGGCGTTGTTAATTTTTTGCTGGCAAAGTATAGGCCGACAGGTGTTCGTTTGTCGCCTTCGACATTCTTGTCTGCACCATTTTTTCCGATAGTTACGTAATAATCAGCAACATGCTGGAGGCCTGTGCCGGTTTTTTTATACACAAATAATCGTGATTTAACTGTATCAATCAGAATTAAATGTGTTTGCTTTGCGTTCATCTGAACAGCAATGTTGGGCACTTGCCGGTGGTTATCTGTCGAAAAATAGTAATTCAAACGTGTGCGGGCTTCTTCACGCAACCCTTGAATCTCTTGGCTTGTTTCCGCTGCGCTGATTGCTGCTGTGCTGCCAAATGGGTTTAAAGTGTGCCCTTGTGCGCTTAATAGATCACCACGAATTAAGTGAGCTAGTTTAAAGTTTGGCGTTGTGCGGATAAGCTCATCTACTGTATCCATTGCTTGTTTTGTTTCGCCACGAGCGATTTGCATTAGACTTTCAACCAGCAACTTCTCGACCAAGTCGCGATTGACAACATTAGCATAAAGCTTATCCGATAAATTGCCTTGGTTGATTGCAGTTGCACTCCAAGGAAGTAGCGTACAACCAATCACGACCAGCAGCTTTGCAAGTCCATTATTCGTTACTCTATTTTTTTGAGTTTGTTTCATTAAAATCACTTACAACTAATACATCACTCTGACTGCGAGCATTGTCATTAATTCGATGCAATTTCCTCGTTAATTAACCAAGCGCTACCCACTTTCTTAAGAACTAATGTTTTATTTGTATGAATAGCACTGCGGCTATCAGCTTTGTAGTACTGTTTAAAGCTCACTTTCGCATTGCTATCGTCAATCACTTCAACTTTTGGATCATTAAGATTCAATGTTATCCCTTTAGGAGCAGATACACGTGAGCGGCGAAACTCCTTCCAGCTAGCTAGGCTTCTGCCTTTTGGCGGGGAAAAAGTGTCAGCGTAACTGTTAAGGTATGCATCAACATCTTGTTCAGACCACGCGCGTCTCCATGACTCAACCGCAGCCATGATGTCACTTTCCATGCTGGCAGATGTATCCACTTTTGGTGTTTCAACGGCAGGTTCAGGTGCTGCGACTGGTTTGGCTTCAGCTGTAGGTTTTGGCTCTGGCTCCGCTTTTTTGTTAGCTGGACGAATCGGGCGAATCGGTGTTTCATTATTAGCAGCAACAGTTGTCTTGTTGTCAGTCGTAAATAAGTCCTTAATGAGGGAAAGCTTACTTTGTGCGCGTACGTTGCCTGTATCTAGCTGTAGTGCTTTGTCATATGCTTCAGACGCCATACGTGCATAGATATCACCTAAATTCTCGTGCGCTGTGGCGTAGCTAGGGTGAGTTTTAATGGCGGTCTCAAGCGCTTTTTTTGCAGAATCATATTCACCAGCTTCAGCATATAAAACAGCAAGGTTGTTATAAGGTTCTGGCAAGCTTGGGTATGTTTTGGTTAGCGTATTAAATGTTTTAATTGCATCATCACGTTTGCCGCTTTCAGCTTGAATAATGCCTTTCATAAACATACCCTGTGCATCTTTAGGATTTGCCTCAAGATACGTATTAATCCGTTTAAGTGCCGCTTCTTGTTGTCCTTGTTCGGCCATCTTTGAAATGTCTTTTAACTCATCAGCAAATGAAGGTATTGTCGCTACTAAAAGTGCTACGAATATTGGCGTTACCAATTTTTTTAGTAAAATATTGTTTATTGTCATTGTGATATACTGATTTTGTTAATAATAAGCGTATTCTACCAACTGGATTGCGAACATCCAATAGTCTGGTAAGTTTTCATTGTAAATAATTGGTTTTATTGTAATATTTGGTTGTTTTATTCGTCGATTTAACCACGAAATTCTAATGCATGTTAAAAATTTATAATTCCCTCTCGCGTAGCAAGCAAACTTTTGTTCCCATCCGTCAAAATGAAGTCCGTATGTATGTTTGCGGCATGACTGTTTATGACTTTTGTCACCTTGGTCATGCGCGGGTCATGGTTGTGTTTGATATGGTATCTCGCTGGTTTCGCGCTTCTGGATATAACGTTACCTATGTGCGTAATATCACAGATGTAGATGACAAAATCATTCAACGTGCAAATGACAATAATGAAAGCATAGGCGAATTAACCCAGCGGTTTATTACAGCGATGGATGAAGACGCCGAACAGTTGGGTGTATTACGACCAGATATAGAGCCGCGTGCCACCACACATATTGAGTCAATGATAGACATGATTGCTAAGCTGGTGGAAAAAGGGCATGCCTATGTCGCAGATAACGGCGATGTGTTTTATGCAGTGCGCAGCTTTGATGGCTACGGCAAACTGTCCGGTAAGAGTCTGGATGACTTGCGGGCTGGTGAACGTGTAGAGGTCGATACCTATAAAAAAGATCCGCTGGATTTTGTGCTTTGGAAGTCAGTTAAACCAAATGAGCCTAATTGGGACTCTCCTTGGGGGCCAGGTCGACCAGGATGGCATATTGAATGCTCAGCCATGAGCGCAAAACACTTAGGTGCACATTTTGATATACATGGTGGTGGGCAGGATTTACAGTTCCCACACCATGAAAATGAAATTGCGCAAAGCGAAGCTACCCATAGTTGCCAGATGGCCAACTACTGGATACATAATGGCTTTGTACGTGTTGATGATGAAAAAATGTCCAAATCGTTGGGTAATTTTTTCACGATTCGAACCGTATTGGAAAAATATGATGCGGAGGTTGTGCGCTTTTTCATTTTAAGAGCTCATTATCGTAGCCCATTAAACTACAGCGATCAACATCTGGATGATGCTAAAGCAGCATTAACACGACTCTATACCGCTTTACGGGGTGCCGAGATTTCTCAGACTGAAATAGATTGGCAGCATCCGCAAGCCGCCCGATTCAAAGCAGCCATGGATGATGACTTCAATACTCCAGAAGCGATCGCAGTGTTGTTTGATCTGGCGAATGATTTTAATAAAAATAAATCTATTGAATCAGCTGCATTACTAAAAAATCTAGGAGCAGTGCTAGGCTTATTGCAAAATGATGCCAATGCATTTTTACAAGGAACTGTGTCAGGTAGTGCAAACATAGTTGAGAGCTCTGATATTGCAAATGGGAGCGGCCACGTTGGTCCTAATGATATGCAAATTAGCGAAATGATTAGTTTAAGAACAGAAGCAAAAAAAGCCAAAAACTTTGCCGAGGCTGACCGTATCCGTAAAGAGCTATCTGACGCAGGCATTATCTTAGAGGATACGCCACAAGGGACTACTTGGCGCAGAGCCTAGCCAATTTTATAGTTAAGTCCAGCGACTAATAAGCGAATACGCTACAATATTCTTATCAATCAAGATAGAAAGCGATTACATGCCTGTTAATTTACCTAAACTCAACCCATCGGATTTATTGCCTGTCAATGGTGTAAAGCTTGGATACGCCAAGGCGCACATTCGCAAACCAGACCGTAAAGATGTGTTGGTGATGTTGCTAGCTGAAGGTAGCCATGTCGCAGGCGTGTTCACCCAAAATCGCTTTTGTGCGGCACCAGTTACCTTGTCAAAACAGCACTTGGCAAGTTCAAATGCTATACGTGCCTTATTGGTAAACACAGGTAATGCGAATGCAGGGACAGGTGAAGCGGGGATGCAGCATGCGAAACAAAGCTGTGATGCCCTAGCAAAGTTACTCAATATTAGCAGTGAGCAGGTGCTACCGTTTTCAACAGGGGTTATTTTAGAGCAATTACCTGTCGACAAACTAGTGGCACATTTACCAGCTGCGTTAGAAAATGCAACAGAGGATAATTGGTTTCATGCCGCTGAGGCGATTATGACCACCGATATTGTACCTAAAGCAACTTCACGCCAACTGATGATTGACGGTAAGCAAATCACTATAACGGGGATGAGTAAGGGCTCAGGCATGATCCACCCTAATATGGCGACGATGCTTGGTTACCTAGCAACGGATGCTACTGTCAGTAAATCAGCGCTTAATGCGATTATTCAATATGCGGTGAATAAATCATTTAACTGTATTACAGTGGATGGTGACACCAGTACAAATGACAGTTTTATCATGATAGCTACCAATTTGGCAGGTAACGCTGAAATCACAGAGTCGAGCGAAAACTTTGTTGCATTGCGCGATGCAATGACTGAGGTTGCTATCGAACTAGCACAAGCAATCGTCCGAGATGGTGAGGGTGCAACCAAGTTCATGACTATTCAGGTTGAATCGGGTCGAGATGAGGAAGAGTGCCGAAAAGTGGCGTATGCCATTGCCCATTCGCCGCTTGTGAAAACAGCTTTTTTTGCATCAGACCCAAACCTAGGGCGTATTCTCGCGGCAGTTGGTTATGCTGGTATTGATGATTTAGATGTAAATAAATTACGCTTATATTTAGGTGATGTATTAGTCTCTGAGCATGGTGGTATCGCTGCAAGTTACCAAGAAGCACAAGGTAGCGCTGTTATGGCAAAGCCAGAGATACTAGTGCGAGTTGTGCTTAATAGAGGGCAAGCGGATGCTACCGTTTGGACCTGCGATTTCAGTTATGATTATGTCAAAATTAATGCAGATTATCGGTCATAAGGCGACTAGTAAATTAATACGTTGGATATGGAAAACCTGAACAATCTGCTTGCTAAGGCTGAGTCTTTATTGGAAAGACTGGAAAAAGTCCTCATGCCGCAGAGTGAACCCGTCAATTGGGAAGCTGTAGCATGGCGCTGGCTTAAAGTCGGTGGAAAGGGTACTCTCCAGGCAATTACTTCACCCCATCAAGTACGCCTGCAAGATATACAATTTGTTGATGAACAGAAAAAAGAAATTGTCAGAAACACGCGGCAATTCTTACAGGGACTTACTGCAAATAACGTACTGCTAACAGGCGCACGAGGTACAGGGAAGTCTTCATTGGTCAAGGCGTTGCTGACAGAATATGCAGAACAAGGCTTAAGATTGATTGAGGTAGATAAGCATGATTTAGTTGATCTACATACAATCGTTAATTTAATCAGTACACGTCCAGAAAAGTTTATTATCTACTGTGATGATTTAAGTTTTGAAGCCAATGATAGTGCTTATAAAGCATTGAAAGTTGTGTTAGATGGATCTTTAGCAAACGCCTCTGATAATGTGTTGGTTTATGCGACATCTAACCGTAAAAATTTGATGCCAGAGTTTATGGCGGATAATGAAGCTGTTGCGCATATCGATGGTGAAATTCGACCAGGAGATACTATCGAAGAAAAAACCGCATTGGCTGAGCGTTTTGGTTTGTGGTTATCTTTTCATACATTTGACCAGAATGCATATTTAGCCATCGCTGAGTACTGGTTAAAAAAATACGGTATTAATTTTGATGATGCAGCACGTAAGGCTGCACTACAATTTACCTATAGCCGTGGCGCTCGGAGTGGGCGAGTAGCATATCATTTTGCAAAGGATTATGCAGGGAAGCTTAAATTAGATGGCTAATATTACGCATGTTGCAGTCGCCATCATACAAAAAGAAAATCAAGCATTTTTACTTGCTAGTAGGCCTGAAGGAAAACCTTGGGCAGGCTGGTGGGAATTTCCTGGTGGCAAGATAGAAGCTGGCGAAATGCCCGATGATGCGCTTGTGCGTGAGCTGCAAGAGGAATTGGGCATATTGCCAATAGAATATCAACCTTGGCTAGAGAAGCGGTTTGATTATCCGGAAATGCATGACTCGCCTGCCAAAACAGTACATTTGCACTTTTACTTTGTGACTAAATGGCAAGGCGAAATGTCTGCTAAAGAAGGACAGACATTTAGCTGGCAAATGCCAGGGCAAGTGACTATTAAACCTGTATTACCTGCTAATTTGCCAATCATGGATGCACTGGCTGCCCTTACCAATGAGTATTGAGCAAAAATTAACCACTCGTATTGGCAAGTTAATCAATGAGTTATTGGCTTTTAACTGGTAATGTAATTATTTGATCTGTAATTTTTCCATTTTCGTCTTCAAAGCAAAGTCTAAATTCAATATTATCTCCTGCTTTAAGCGGCTGTTTTAAATCAAATAGCATTAAATGAAAGCTACCAGGTTTTAATGTTACAGATTGGTTGGGTTCTAGAGGTAATGATTCCAGCATACGCATTTTCATAATGCCGTTATTCATAGTCATGCTGTGAATTTCGACAGAGCCAGCAGCAGATGCAGCTTCCACGTAAACCAGTTTACTTTTTTCTGGACTTTTCAGTGTCATATATGCTGCTCCGACTTTTTGCCCTGGGGCATTTTCACGCACCCATGCATCTGAGATAGAGACTTCGGCACTCGTTGAGCAAGCTATTAGCAGCAAAATCGTTGGGAGTAGTTTATATAGTTTCATTGTTAACAAGTCTATTAATTGGTTAGTTAAATAAGAATACTTTCAAACGAAAAGATTCCATCAATTAAAATCTTTAGGTGGTGTTTTCTCTGGGATGCGGTAGGTTTCGTTCGCCCAATCACCTAAATCAATCATTTTACAGCGCTCCGAGCAGAAAGGGCGGTATGGGTTACTATGGTCAAACGCTGATAATGTTTTACAATTTGGACAGGGAACTTGTTTAATTTTATTGGCTGTTTTTTCTTCTGGCATAACAAAAGGCTTGATTGCTACATTAAATTACATAGAGTCATTTTAAAGTGTATGTCATGGTCACATTGCTTTGGCTTTTGTACAAAGTCCATGCCGTGAAAACGAACATTGATTGCATATTTGTTTGCGCTCACTTCAGCAAAATAATTGCAATCGTCAGGGACCTCAATTTTGACCATTTGCGCAGGTTTGCTCCCGCCTAGCATTTGCTGATAAAAGCCATTTTTGGCGACAAACTCGTGGGTCATTCCACTGCCACGAAGAATATGTAGAATAATTTTGATGCCTTCATACATTGGTAGTAGACGAGAAAGCCAATTATAAAAGTCATTTTCGCGTCTATCTTGATCTAGATTGAGCCAGTAATGATAAGAGGGTAAGTCAAATTGGCAAACACCTCCTGGGATGCATGCGCGTTGTTTGATGCTCATCAACCATTCGTTATCACGTAAGGCTTGACCTACTTTAGCTTTGTCAGAGCGAAGGGCGCTGGCGCATGCTTCAACGTCATTAATTGTCTCAGTAAGTACTGCCTCCGATATATTCGGGTTGCCAAGTAGGTTTTGCATAGACAAAGCTTGCCTGTCCAGTTCATGCACAATATCTACTTTAATATCTGCACGCTCAATAATGTCCAGCATTTGCAGCAGTAGCATTAGTGCGCTATGGTGGTTGTGCTGCTGGCCAGATTCAACGTGCAACAGCACTTTTTTGAATAGATCTTCTAATCTTAAAAGTGCACGGATGCGTTCATTAAATGGAAATTCGTAGCTAGACACTATAATGTAAAGTCTTGCAAACCATCGGTTGTAAATTGACGTGAATTATGAGATTGTTTTGCTAACTATGCAAGTTTTAATGTATTTTTGATGTAATTTCTCAATTTTACTGCGCAAATCTGCGATGCTACCATTATTCTCAATTAAGTCGTCAGCTATCTTAATACGTGTTTGACGTGGCATTTGTGCTTCGATAATTTGTTTGATTTCTTGCTCGGTTAAGTGACTACGTTGTTTAACACGTTCAATCTGTTTTTCTGGCTCGCAGTCTATAACTAACACACGGTCAATAGATGTCGCGTAAATGCTACCTTCTTCAAGCAACGGAATTGCTAGCACAGCATAAGGCTGATCGCTGTGTTGTCGCAGTTGATTGATAGCTTCTTTATAGATAGCAGGATGTAGTATTTCATTTAGTTGTTTACGGGCCTGATCATTAGAAAACACAAGCTGACGCATTTTTGCACGGTCAAGTGCACCAGACGCCGATATATATTCTTGACCGAAGGCTGCGGCAATTTCACTGACCAATGGTTGTTTTTCTGCTGTTAATTGGTGGGAGATGATGTCTAAGTCGACGATAGGCACCCCTAGCGATGAAAATATTTTTGTCGCTTCTGATTTACCACTGCCAATGCCACCCGTCAGTGCAATTGTAAACATAACTTGCAATATACTTATATTAGATAGAAGCTCGCGAGTTGCGGACCAAAAAAAAGTGCAGCAATACCACCTAGTGCTAGGAAGGGTCCGAATGGGATAGCTGTATTTCCGGTTTTACCTCTCATTAGAATAAGTCCAATGCCAATCGTTGCGCCTAATACAGAGCTTAGCAGAATCACCGCCGGAATTAGTTGCCAACCAAACCATGCGCCTATTGCGGCAAGCAGCTTAAAGTCGCCATAGCCCATGCCTTCTTTTCCAGTTGCTAATTTAAATAACCAATAGACAGACCACAGAATTAAATAACCAACAGCTGCGCCAATGACGGCAGATTTTATATCAGTAAAGCCAACATTTAAATTGAATAATAGACCTAACCACAGTAATGGCAGGGTGATGTCATCTGGAAGTAACTGCGTATCGAAATCAATAAAAGTGAGCGTAATCAATGCTAATGTAAATATCCAGGCGAAAATTGTTGTCGTTGAGTAACCAAACTCATAAGCAACAAGACCTAGCAAGGCCCCTGTGAGTGCTTCTACTAAAGGGTAACGGATACTGATTTTTGTTTTACATCCTTTGCACTTTCCCCTTAAAAAAAGATAACTAATGACAGGAATATTTTCTAAGGCGCTAATCTGATGGTTGCATTTTGGGCAAGCGGAACGAGGATAAGCAAGTGATAGTTTGGTTTGATCTGGGACTTCTTTGCCTTGTAACTCAAGGCAGTTGTTATGCCATTCGCGCTCCATTATTTTAGGTAGTCGATAAATCACAACATTCAAGAAGCTACCAATCAGTAATCCAAGTACTACAGAGAACGTTATAAAGATTGCAGG